>JBBSHK010000577.1:0-2431 GCA_038253185.1 Anaerolineae bacterium
ACGGTTTCTCCAATGCATCTCAGAGAGTGTTTTGAAATTCATTCCGCAGGTTGAAACCTGCTGGCAAGGGAACAGGCTAAAGCCTAAAACCCAAACGTTTTAACCTTTTCGCTTGCCATTCGACTTTAGTCGAAGGATTTTCAAAACACTTTCTCAAAACACGATTGAAGCAAATAGGAACAAGTCGGACGAACTACGCGCAGGTCGAATTCGACAAGATGTGTCATTTTTGAGATGCGTTGTAATAGACGCGTGTTATGAATTTTAGATCCATTACTACTGTCGCCATTGTCGCCGCGTTGACTTTTTCCGTTGGCTTGCTGATCCTACCTATTTGGTCGCCGGCGGACGACGCGACTTTGGCGCTCGCGGGCGGACCGGGTGGGGCGCACAATAAACCGGCGGCACGCGCCACCGCCACGTTGACCGCGACCGCGACGACAACTCCGATCGTTAATCAGAGCCCACGCGATCCGGACAATGGACCAACGCGCACGCGGGTTTCTGCGAAAAGCACGATCGTGCCCGATGTCGCGCAAAGCAAAACCCCATCCAAGACTCCGACGGTAACAAAAACTTCAGTCGTCGCGAATACCTCCACACCCTCGAGTACGCTCGCCGTTATCGCGACAACGACAAAGACTGCCACGAGAACGAGTAGTCCGACACCACGCGCAAGTCCTTCGCCGATCAGAAGGCAGCCTCAATCCGGGGGTCCAAAAAGGAACGGACCGTTGAGTCCTGCTAGCGGAGGGCTTTCTACTCAAGACCTTAGTTCTGTAAGCGCTAATGAATTGGCGCAGATGCTGGCTGGTAGCGGCGTTACCATATCCAATGTCACCTATCAAGGCGCAACGCCGGCGGCTGGTAAATTCAGCGGCGGCACGGGCATCATCGGATTCGAATCCGGTGTTATCTTGAGCACAGGCGATATTGCAAACGTAGTGGGACCAAATAGGTCCGACAGCATCACTGGGGACGACCACTCTGGTTTGCAAGATTCGGATCTTGAATCCTTGTGCAATCCTTGCGTCACGACTGATGCCGCGATTCTAGAATTTGATTTTGTGCCCACCACGTCGCATCTAGAGTTCAGCTACGTGTTTGCCTCGGACGAATACAACGAGTTTGCAAATTCTTACTTCAATGATGTGTTCGGGTTTTTTGTGAACGGAGTCAATTGTGCGACCGTCGGCAGCGATCCGGTGTCTATCAACTCAATCAATGGTGGCAATCCTTTCGGGCAGAATGCTCACCATCCAGAGTTGTACCGCAATAACGACTATAGTGACTATCTTCCGGGTCCGGCACCCATCAACACCGAAATGGATGGCTTGACTGTCGTACTCACTTGTCAAGCCGCCGTCAATGCGAATGAGACCAACCATATCAAGCTTGCGATTGCAGACGTGTACGATAACGTCTATGATACCAACGTCTTTATCCAAGCGAACAGTTTCGTTGCCGTACCCGATTTTCAGCTTCAGAAAACCGCTGACGTGAATCCAATCAACGCCGGCGACCCTATGACCTATACGGTTCAGTTGAAGAACAACGGGGCTGGTGTCGCGACGAGCGCGGTACTCACCGACACACTACCGAGCGCATCCACCATCAATTGGGAGCAAGACAATGACAATTGTTCAATAGACACTAACGGTGAACTCACTTGCAGTTTCGGCGATCTCGCGAGTGGCGCAAGCCAGACGATTCATATCACATCGACGTCGAGCACGAACGATTGCGGCACATTGAACAACACCGCCCACGCATCCGCATCCAACAATGCCGAGGTCGAAGCCTCGGCTAGTATTGACGTTGTCTGCCCGACTGACACCCCGACTTCCACGCCGACCGAAACTGAGACGCCGACTGAGACACCAACGGAAACTCCTACGGAGACCGCGACCTCGACACCAACCGATACACCAACCAACACGCCAACTAATACGCCGACTGATACACCGACTTATACCCCGACGAGTACGCCGACGGACACTCCGACGAGTACGCCAACTAACACGCCGACCAATACACCAACCGACACACCGACGAGTACACCGACGGAGACGCCGACGAGTACGCCAACTAACACGCCGACCAATACACCAACCGACACACCGACGAGTACACCAACCAACACTCCAACAAGTACGCCAACTGATACGCCAACCAGCACGCCAACTAATACGCCAACTGATACGCCGACGAATACGCCAACTGATACGCCAACCAACACGCCAACTAATACGCCGACGAATACGCCAACTAATACGCCGACCGATACTCCAACCAACACAGCAACAAACACAGCGACAAGTACGCCAACAAATACAGCGACAAGTACGCCAACAAATACAGCGACAAGTACGCCGACCAACACGCCGACCCGCACCGCCACGCAGACCTTGCAGTCTGCGCCGACGAAAAC
>JBBSHK010000578.1:0-2426 GCA_038253185.1 Anaerolineae bacterium
CCCTCGGTCGCGTCCTCGACCGGACTGTAGAAAAATTCACCGCCGGGCATATTTAGATGACCATCGTCCAGCATTCCGGGGCGACCTTCTAATCCCAGAGTTAAATCCGTGCCTTCGCCGACAATCCGTACTTGAGCGGCTTGATCGAATCGGTCAGCGAGACGGCGCATATTTCGCCCGACCTCGTCCCAGTCCAGCAGGCACGCCTCATACAGAAAATCCTCGTACGCTTGAAGTGTCATTCCCGCATCCTGCGCCGTCGCTTGCGTCGGATAACGACAACCGACCCACGGCACTTTTAAGGTGAGCCGTTTTTCGGTGAACGCTCGATCCGCCTCGCGCAAGAGCGCGAATCGTTCGGGCGTGAGCGCGCTACCGTCGAAGGTATTCTCCGGCGCGCCGATGTGAATCCACGCGTCGAGATTTTGGTGAACATGCTCTTCGAGTGGCGACTTGTGCGCGAGCAATTCTTCGGGAGCTTCGGTCGCCCACGCCATATCTGCAACGGTCGAGAACATCAAGCGCGTCAAGGCGTACGCGCCGCGCCGCGCGATCAAGCGCGTGACCTCTTCGACCAAAAGTCGCGCCAGCGGCGTCGAAACAATCATCACTTGCCAACCTGCTTGCACGCCGAGCGAACGGTCAACCAGCAGTTTGGCATACTCTTGGACGCGCGGATCATTCATAAATTTTCCTCATAACAAAAACAAAATCGCGCGCGGAGTCGCGCGCGTGAACACATACTCGTTGTGACGACCAAATCAAAATTGTTCGGGCGGAGGACCTTGTGTAAATTCAGATTGAGGCATTACGCTCTGGTCGGGTGGAATCGCCGCGCGCGTTTGGAAGCTCGAAGATTCGACCAGCGTATCCGGTGCGGCAGCTTGCGGCAAACGCCGCGCCATAAAGTAGCCTAGCAGACACAAGAAAATTCCGCCGAGATAAACCAGAACGCGCTCGCCCGTACCGAAATTCAGACCGCCGAGGCGGAGCAGATCGAGCAGACCGAGCACCAGCATAAAAAATCCGACCGAAAAAACGGCAGCGCCCATCAGGATTGGCAGCATATTCAACTCCTGTGCCCGAATCATCGCGTGCAGTTCGTCCGCCTGCGACACCATTATATAAGCGATCACGCAGAGAAACATTCCACCGAAAAAAGGCAGAATGCGATCGACCAGACTCAGACCCAACGGTCCCAACGCAGCAACAATCGCCGCAATAATCATAACGAGGCCCACCAGAAATAACAGTGTGCCCATTGTCTTGATAATAAACATCGCGTCTGCCTTGACCGCTTACGATTGAACCAATGCTTTTTTCATCGCGCCCAACGCGTGCTCGACGTCCGCGCGTTCGATGCCGTAATGCAACGCGGCGCGGAGCGAATAAGGACCGCGCACTTGAAGCAGCACACCTTCGCGCTCGACCCGTGTGGCGAATTCACGCGCGGTCAAGTCGTTCGGCTCGAGGTTGAACAGAATCATATTGGTCTTGACCTTTTCGGGATCGACCACGACGCCCGGCAGGTCCGCGAGGTTCTCCGCGAGATATTTCGCGTTGGCGTGATCCTCCGCGAGACGATCCACCATTTTCTCCAGCGCAATAATTCCCGCGGCGGCGAGCACCCCTGCCTGTCGCATTCCGCCACCGACCATTTTGCGCGTGCGCCGCGCCTCGTGAATAAAAATTTGCGAGCCGACGACCAGCGAGCCGACCGGCGCGGAGAGTCCTTTCGACAAACAAAACTGCACGGTGTCGGAATAACGCGCGAGTTCCGCGACCGGTAGATTCAACGCGACCGCCGCGTTAAAAATCCGCGCGCCGTCGGTGTGAATTTTCAGTCCGTGCTCGTCCGCGACTGCGTGCACTTGTTTCAAATAATCCGGCGACAGCGGCGCGCCGCCCGCGAGCAGATGCGTGTTCTCCAGCGCGACCAAGCGTGTGCGCGGATAATGCACATTGTCTTCACGAATCGCGTTGCGAATGTCGTCGAGCGCAAGAGTGCCATCCACTTGATTCGGAATGGTGTGCGGCACAATGCCGCCAAGCGCCGCCATACCACCCGCTTCGGAAGTAAAGATGTGCTGCCGGTCGCCAACAATGATTTCATCGCCGCGTCCGCAGTGCGTCAACAGCGCGACCAGATTTCCCATCGTGCCGCTCGCGACGAAGAGCGCGTCCTCTTTGCCCAACTTGTGCGCGGCGAGTTCTTCGAGCCGGTTCACTGTCGGGTCTTCGCCAAAAACATCGTCGCCCACTTCGGCGCGCGCCATCGCCTCGCGCATCTCCGGCGTGGGTTGTGTGACGGTATCGGAACGGAGGTCAATCATTTCAATTTCGGATTGCGGAATCATTTTATTCTTGCTTTGGCAGTGTTGATTGAAGCAATGGTTATTGCCAGCAGCTCGTCGGCTTCTTTCATC
>JBBSHK010000579.1:0-2424 GCA_038253185.1 Anaerolineae bacterium
AGCGCGCGAGGGACTGTCGCGGTATAGTTATTCCGAGGTGTTGAAGGGGGTAGTGCCCGCGTCCACCTTTGCCGGAAAAATCGTCTTCATCGGCGGAGTCGCCACGACGGAGACCGAGACCTATGCCACTCCGCTCAGTTCGGGCAACAACGTCGCGCACAATGTTTTGATCGAAGCCGCGCTCGCCGATATGCTGGTCAGTCGCCCGCCCCACTCGCTTCGATTACCTGAACCTCTGCCACAGGTGGCAATCACGTTTCTGGTGGCGCTGCTGGCGGGACTCACACTGCCGCACCTGCGTCCATTGTCGGCAGGCGCGTTGACACTTTTGTATCTGCTTGGAGTGTTTGTCCTAGCGTTCATGGCTTTCGATCGCGGGATTATTATCAAGGTGCTTTACCCCGCGCTCGCCCTGTCGATGATCTTTGGGCTGGTCGCCACCTTTCGCTATCTGTCCGAGGAGCGCAAGCGACAATTTCTCACCGTGCTCTTTCGCCGCTATCTGCCTGCGGAATCGGTCGGGCGCGTGGTCGATGCGGTTGACCGAGGTGAACTGCCGCTGGCGGGCACGCGCAGGAACGTCACGGTGCTCTACGCGGATTTGCGAGGCTTTGCTGCTCTGTCGGAGGGGCTTGCACCTGAAGCGGTGCTCGGCTTGGTGAATCGCTATCTCGAACTGATGCTGCGCGCCATCCAAACCGAAAACGGAACTGTGAGCAAACCGATGGGCGACGCGCTGGTGGCAATCTGGAACGCGCCCCTCGATCAGCCCGACCACGCGCGGCGCGCGGTTCGCGCCGCCGTCAGTATTCGCAAAAGGATTACGCGGTTTCAAAAGGGACGCTCGGATGAGCAGAGTGTGAATTTTGGACTGGGACTCGCGACCGGCTTTGCTGTGCTGGGCAACATCAACGCGCTGGGCAAGGTCGAATACACGCTCGTCGGCGAGACCGTCAACGTCGCCGCACGCATCAGCGCCTTCGCCGGCAACAATCAAATCCTGGCAGATGCGACGACTGCTGCCGATGCGCCGACGGATGTTGCCGTACGCGAGTTAACGCCGGTGCGAGTGCGAGGTCGGAGAGAGCCCCTGCCAGTGTGGGAAATTCGCGAGCCGGTGGAAGTCAAACAGGAGGAGGAAGAAGAAGAGGAAGGACTGTTCGCCTAAAGAGAACACGCCGAAGAGCGAGGACGCTTAGCGTCCTTTTTTTATTTCGACGAGCGGCGACGTTGCCCCGCGTGGCGCGTTCCACTTCGCAGCGAGCATTCGCTGGCGCACGAGCGCGTAATACGCCATCAGCAGACTGAGCACCAAACCATGCACGCCATCTTTATATCCCTCCAGTGTAAAATACCGCCGCGCAAATTCGCGCGCGGGCTGTCCAACAAAACTTTTCGCCGTCGGGCGAACACCTCGATTGAAAAGGACCTCCGCCTCGAACCGAGTATACGCCATTTGTTTGGAGCGAAATTGCGCGAGCGTTTCATAGTTGAAATGAATCAGCGGTTGTTCGAGGAATGACTCGCGCCCGTCCGCGAGCACCAACTCGTGGACCAGGCGACCGGGATCAAAACGCGCGCGACCTTTTCGAAGTAAGCGCGGCTGATAGTCGGGATACCAACCGCTGTGGCGAATCCATTTACCAAAAATGTAATTCTGTCGCGGGACCCAATAGAGCACCGGCGCGTCCGCGCGCGCTGCGGTTTCTAACAGCACGCGCGTAACTTCCTGTGCGAGTTCCGCGCTGACCCGCTCGTCCGCATCAAGAAAAAATATCCAATCTCCCTGCGCGGCATCGAGCGCGGCATTGCGCTGCGCCGGATAATTATCAAATTCGCGTTGAGCTACCCTGGCGCCGGCTCGGCTCGCGAGGTCTGCGGTGTCATCATTGCTGTGCGAATCAAATACCAACAGCTCGTCCGCAAATGGACGCGCCGACTCGAGGCAGCTGCGAATGTGCCGCGATTCGTTTCGAGTCAACACGACGACCGATAACATTATCTCAATGCCTCGTCCCCCGTCTCTGCCTTTGTCAAGTGTACCACCCGGTCGAAAGCCTCTTGCCGTCGCGCCAATTGCTCTGCCGAAATCTCTCCGTGGCTAAATGCGCGGCGCGCCGCGCGCTGCGCCCGGTACATCCCGGCGCGAATCAAGATCGCCGCGGCGCGATTGAACATCGGTGAATAGTGCTTGCGAAAAAAATGCAGGCGCGCGCGCCATAGCTCGATAAACATTTCTTGTCGGAACTGTCGCGTGCTCTGCGCTTCATAGTGAATGATCTCCGCTTCAGGCACACACCAAATCTGCCAGCCCGCGCGGTGGAGACGCAGACACCAATCTACTTCTTCCACATAAATAAAATATGCTTCATCTAGCCAGCCCACCTGCTCCGCAGCTTCGCGCCGCACCATCAGCGCCGCGCC
>JBBSHK010000580.1:0-2410 GCA_038253185.1 Anaerolineae bacterium
CAGTTTGCTGTCCACCTAATTGGTTCCCGTTGTTTGGGTGTTGGTGGTGGGGCGCGGCGGCATCGCTGTTAAAACACCCAGTTTTGGGCGAATTTTAATTAGCAAAAAAAATAAAACGCCCAGCGCGACGATTCCAAAATCGGCGGGGTCGAGCCAGCGCGTCAGAAATAAATTCGAGACGAAACCGAACAGGGTGAGACCATACGCCGTTAGTGCGACGAAGGTCCCGCCGCGCACCACGCGCGTTGCCAGTGGCACCTCGCGTTTTTGAAAATTGAGCTCGTCTGAAATAGGTACGGGCGCGGCGGTATCGATGGCTGGCTCACTCATCAAGCTCGTTGGTATCGAGGGAGAATTGGGGTGAGGGCACGAACGGTTCGCCCGCGGCATAGGCGCGCACCGCGCGGGCGAATTCTTCCAGATCGTCGACGCGCTTTTTCACCGCGCCGTACACCATCGTATCATCCGCGACATCATGCTCATAGATCAGGAGGTTGCGTAATTCGACCAGCATCGTCATCGAAGTCACGAGCACCGGTGGAATGACACCGTGTTCGCCGAGCACAATAAAAACATCGTGATAATTTTCCGGCGCGCGAAATCCGGATGACGTGAGCACTTCGATGCCGAGGCGAATGCAGGTGTCCACCGCCATATGCAGCATCCGCTCGGAATAGCGCCGCAGCATCTTGTCCTGTTCGTAGGCGTCAAAATTCGCGGGCTGTAGCTCGCGCAGGTCGCGGATGTAGCTCGCGAGCGCCTCCAGTTTGGATTGGAGAGAAGAGCTGAGTGGCATCGCTTGAAACGTGGGTTTGTTCTGTGAGACGATTGGCTGTTACGAGTCGCCCTTGATTTTCGTCACCGGTTGGTCGGGATGAGCGGGATTGGGAAAGATTCTGCGGTTCGTCAGATCGACGAACAGATCAAGTTTTTCCAGCACGGTCTGACCGATGATCACTTCATCGCCAAGCACTAACGCCTCTTCCAGCGTATCTCTCCCTCTCCAATCAATGATGACGGGCTCCGTGACGCCAACGATTCCTTGTCGCCCATCGGCAAATTCCGCGACGCGGTTACCGCGTATCCCCAAACCGAGCTGTTCTCCAACGTGAGGCGGAATCACAGAACGGACCGCGCCTGTATCCACCAAAGCGTCAGCTTCATAGGCGCGCACATCTTTGCGGTGTATTGTTCCGCGCCCCGCCAACATTTCATCCAATGCGTTTGTGACCCTGACCAGCGTACGTACTTCACCAGCGATTGCCCTCCCGATTTACAACTCCTACTTACATCTCCAGCAGCGCGCGAATTCGCGCTCCCACGTATTCCAGCGCGACGGTGGTTTTGCACGAACCCAAACCGCCCGCGACGCCGATGACCGACGGCACCATTATTTTATATTATAGAACGTGAACGGTAAAACGTAAATCGCCGCTGTGTTTGCGCGACTGTACGAATTACTACCTTGACACCGCAAAAAATTCGAGCGTACAATGTGCAGGCGCGGCTGTTTTCGACGCGCACCGCAAAGGACTCACATGGAAAGAATTTGGGTCAAGCATTATGAAGCGGGAGTGCGACCGTCCATTGATTATCCCGATGTGCCGCTGTTTCAATTTCTCGATTCTGCCGCCGACAAGTACCCCGATCGCGCGGCGTTGATTTTTGGCGCAGTCGCGCACAAGCTGCCGGGGCAGCCGCTCTTGGACGCGCCGCTGACATATCGGCAATTGCGCGAGGCGGCGAATCGTTTTGCGAACGCGCTGCAAACGCTCGGCGTCAAACGCAGTGATCGCGTCGCGATCTATTTGCCCAACTCGCCGCAATTTGTTATCGCGTTTTACGCGACGCTCAAGCTCGGCGCAGTGGTCGCTCCGATCAATCCATTGTACGTCCCGCGCGAATTGGAATTTCAAATCCGCGACGCGGGCGCGGAGACCATCGTCGCGCTGTCGCAATTTTATCCGCGCTTGCAAGGCGTGCGCGCGAACACACCACTGAAAAATGTGATTGTCACGAATGTCAAAGAATATTTTCCGCCCGTGCTCAAGACTTTGTTCACCATCGCGCTAGAAAAGAAGGAAGGACATCGCCAAACACTGGCGGCGGGCGATCACTGGTTTCAGCAATTGTTGAAAAAGGCGGCGCCGCTTCCACCGCGCGTGGATGTGCGAACCGACGATGACGCGGTGCTGCTTTACACTGGCGGCACGACCGGCGTGCCCAAAGGCGCGGAGTTGACGCATCGCAATCTGGTGGCGAACACCTTGCAAGTGCGCGAATGGTTCACTCCGGCGCGAGAGGGTCAAGAAGTTTTTCTCACCGCGCTGCCGCTATTTCATTCGTACGGGATGACGACCTGCATGAATCAAAGTATCTATCTCGGCGGCACGATGCTCTTGATCCCGAA
>JBBSHK010000581.1:0-2399 GCA_038253185.1 Anaerolineae bacterium
GCCGACGATGCGCGCGCTGCCCGATGTGCCCGCGATGGAGTTGCCTCAAGACCGCGTGAATTTTTTGTACGCGGGACGCTTGGAGCGCGTCAAGGGCGTTGATCTTTTGCTCCACGCGTTCGCGCAACTGCGGTCACGAAATATTTCCGCGCATCTTTATCTCGCGGGCAATGGCTCGCTCGAAAACGAACTGCGCGCACAGGCACATTCGCTCGGACTCGACAACGATGTGACATTCCTCGGATTTCTTTCCGACGCGCCGCTCGCCGCGTATTTGCGCGCGGTGGACGCGATCGTGATTCCGTCACGCGCCGAAGCGCTGCCGGTCATTTTCACTGAAGCCGCGCGGTGCGGCACGCCCACGGTGGTTACGAACGTCGGCGATCTTGGCACGCTCGCGCGCGAGTTTCACACGAGCATCGTGGTCACACCTGAAAATGTTGAGGCGCTTTGTCGCGGCTTGATCGACATGGCGCGCGCAGACCACTCTGAATTTCGGAAGCGAATGCCTGAGCTATTGGAAAAATTTGATTATGGACGCGCGGCTGAAAAATTATTGATGGATTTGGAGACAACTTGTGTCAGAGGCAGCGTACAAATCGCGCGTGAACCCCTCTCGCCTCCCTCCTTGCTAAGGGGGGAAAGTGAGGGGGCGGCGGAGTCGCATCCGTGAGTCAATTAAAAAATTGGCGGCGCGTGGCGGGTTGGCTGCTCTCGCTCGCGATCTTGGTTTTTCTCGCGCGCACGCTGTATTCGAGTTGGGATCAGGTGAATGCGAGCGGCTTTCGCTTTAACTTTAACCTCCCGCTGCTTGCGATTTCGCTCGTGCTGCTTGTGATTGGGCGCGGGTTTGCGGTCGAAGCGTGGCGCAGGATTTTGCTCGCGCTCGGCGATCGCGTTTCGTTCCGCTTTAGTTTTTACGCGTGGTTCATCTCGAATCTCGCGCGCTATGTGCCGGGCAATGTGTGGCAGCTCGCGGCGATGATGGTGCTGGTCGAGCGCGAGGGCGTCTCAAAAATGCACGTGCTGTTGAGTCAAGCGGTCTATGCCGCGATTGCGCTCTCGGTTGCGGCGCTGTTCGGCTTGACGCTGCTGCCGATTGCGGCGGATTATTTACTCTTCGCCGCGCTGTTATTTGTCGCGCTGATTATTTTTTTCGCGCTGCCACCCGTATTTCAGTTAATGGTGAATGTTGCTGCTCGCGCGATGCAATTGATCCGCAAGAACGCGAAAAGCGAAACGCCGAAAATTCCGCGAACGAGTTTTGCGCGCGGACTGATCCCGCCGTTGTGTTCGAGCGCGATGTGGACGATCAACGGCATCGCGTTCTATTTATTCGTGCGTTCGATGGTGGACCTCGCGCCGCAGCAATTGCCGACGTTTGCGGCGATGAATGCGGCGGCGTATTTCATCGGCTATGTTTCGTTCATCACGCCGAGCGGTCTGGGTTTTCGCGAAGGCGCGCTGGCGTTTATGCTCACGCCATTTTTTCCCGCGCCGGTCGCGGTCGCGATTGCCTTCCTCACGCGCCTCTGGTCTACGGTCGGGGAGATGCTTGGGGTTGGTATCGCGCTGTGGGGTGCGCCGCGCCATTCGAATAAACCTACGCGTGAGTATGGGAGTGTTCCAACTCCTGAGGCAACGGTGGCGCCTGCACCTCCTTATTCACAGACTCGATGAAGTTCTCGCGTCCACTCATCGTAGCGCAACAACATGAAACCATAGGGCGACGAACTCATCTTTGCTCTGATATTGCGGGACCTGCGCTTACAACAACTAGGCAAGATTTTCGTGTTGTTGCACTAGTCTGGCTGGTCATTCTCGCGTACGGAATTTTTTTCTCCGCGTTTTCGATTCAGCGACACCGCGCCTTTCTCACTCACGCTTCCGATCTCGGACAAATCGATCAGGCGATTTGGAACACGCTGCACGGTCACTTTTTGGAACATACCAAAGCGACCGGCGTGCAGAATATTCGCTTGAGCGATCATGTCGAGCCGATGTTTATTCCACTCTCGCTCGTATTTCTGTTGGACGATAATGTAGAGGCGCTGCTCGTCGTCCAGAGTTTCGCGATTGCTATTGGCGCGCTGGCGGTTTTTTGGATCGCGCGGCGACGCTTGAGGAATGATTGGGCAGCGGTCGCATTCTGTGCGCTCTATTTATTATTTCCCGCGCTCGAGGCGGCGAACCTCGCGGAATTTCACGCGGTCACGCTCGCGCCCGCGCCACTGCTCTTTGCGTACTATTACGGAAATGAAAAGGCGTGGGGACGCTTCGCGATTTTTTCTATTCTCGCGCTCGCGGTGAAAGAAGAAATCGCGCTGTTGGTGTTGGCGCTGGCGCTGTGGTTTGGAATACAGTCGTTTGTCCACAGTCAACAGTCGACAGTAAAAACC
>JBBSHK010000582.1:0-2397 GCA_038253185.1 Anaerolineae bacterium
AGAAAAAGTTTGGATCGCGCGGGGTGAACCGCTCACGTTGATGGAGGCGTACGCGACGCGACTCGGCGGCGAGATGCACGCGCGAACCGAAATGCGCGCGCTCAGCGGTTGGTGCAGCTGGTACTATTATTTTGGCGAGAACGATCAAGTCGACCTCGAAGCCAATCTCGCGCGAATGCGCGATGAGCGACTTCCGTTCGATCTCATCTTACTCGACGATGGCTATCAGACCTCGATCGGGGATTGGACCGACATTCGCGCGGACAAATTTCCAAAGGGGATGCGCGCCGCGGCGGAGACGATCCGCGCGGCGGGTTTTATCCCCGGCATCTGGCTCGCGCCCTTTGGCGCGCGTCACGATTCACGACTGGCGACCGAGCACCCGCAATTTCTGTTGCGCGATGCCGAGGGGCAGCCGGTGCAAGTGTGGACGCATTGGTATGAAATGATTCACGCGCTTGATCTGACTCACCCCGGTGTGCTCGATTATTTACGCGAACTCTTTCACACCGTGGCGCACGTGTGGGGCTTTGATTTGATGAAGCTGGATTTCATTTACGCGGGCGCGGCGGCGGGTGTTCATCACGACCGCACGGCGACGCGCGCTCAAGCGTACCGCCGTGGACTGGCAGCGATCCGCGAAGCGATTGGCGAGCAGAAATGGATTCTCGGCTGCGGTGCGCCGCAGGCGACCAGCGTCGGTCTGGTGGATGCGATGCGCATCGGACAAGATGTGAGCATTATGTGGAAAGCGCTGGACGCGAACCCCAGCGCGCCGTCGGTGTTTCACGCGCTGCGGAACAGCATCCTGCGCGCGCCCTTCCATCGCAAGCTGTGGGTGAATGATCCCGACTGTGTGATTCTCCGCACGCGCGGCAACGCGAGTCTCTTGTCGACGAATGAGGTGCGTACGCTCGCGACGGTGGTGGCGCTGACGGGCGAAATAATTCTCGATTCGGATAATTTGGCAACGGTGGCGCCAGCGCGAGTTGACGACCTGCGCCGGATTCTTCCGCCGCTCGACCGCGTGGCGCGCCCGCGCGATCTGTTCGCGCCGGACTCGCTGCCGCCCGCGCAACTGGAAATAAATTTTCAACGAGAGTGGGGTGAATGGCGCGTGCTTGCGGCGATCAATTGGAGCGCGCGCACGCGCGAGTTGACGGTCGAGCTTCCAGCGGGAGAATTTCACGTTTATGATTTTTGGAGCGCGAAATATTTGGGCATCCACTCGCGCCAAATCAGCCTGTCGCAAGCGCCACACGCGACCGCGCTGTTGGTCGTGACGCGCGTCAGTCAAGATTCGCAGTTGATCGCTTCGACTTTTCACATTTCGAGCGGCTACGCCGAGATAAAAAATTTTGCGCGTGGGGCGGAGAATGTGCGAATCGAATTAGAGAAAGCCGGGCGTCAAAGAGGCGAGTTGGTTTTCGCAATCCCGCGCGAGTGGAGAAACGCGAACGCGCGCGTGAATGGTCGGCGCGTGAAGGTGCGTGCGGGCGCATTAGCCAAAAATGTGATCGCCGTGAGATTCACATTGGACGAGCGAGCAGTCGTCGAGCTAGAAGTCAAGCGCCCTTCATGGGGTGCAATATAAGATTCTATCCGTGAAGCGGAAATTTTGTTTAGACTAACGCCCGCAATCAGCCGCGGTGCATTGAACTGTGCCAGCGCCAAGTCTCGCGCATGAAGGCAACGCTATTCGCGGATGGCTGCATGGCATTGTCATGCGGCTTGATTCGGCGCCATTGCCGTGGCAGATTCAGCAGCAGGTCGGGCTAAAAGGGCAACGCCGACCCAGACGACCCAGATCAGTGAGAGCGGCAGCTTCAAACCTGCGATCGGCAGCAGGAAAAATGGTACAGGCTCCAGAAACGTGACTACCGCATCTATCAGCGTCAAACTCCCTAACACCATGGTAAAGATGCCTAGCCCCTTCCGCTCGTCTCGCAGTACAGAGCCGACTCCCAGCCACCAAACACCGGAGAGCAACAGGTAAGTGGTTTCAAGCACCTGAGTAATCCCGCGCGTAGCGCCGCCATAAGCCCAGAACAAAAGAGAAGCGATGCCGCAGACCGTATATAGCAGCATCAAGTGAGGGTTCCTGTGCTCAAGCCACCTCCACAGAAACAACGCCGCCGGTATCAGCAGCAGATTCCAACTCACCATGAGAAGTTGACCCAGCCGAATGACACTGGGGCTAACGGCAGCGGCGTCGGCATCTAAGCCACCTCGCGTGAGGCCATTGAGCACGATCCAAGAGATCGAGGCAACTGCTGCCAATATTGCCGTCACCCCGCTTACACGGCGAGAGATACGTTCAGCACTCATGCTCACCCGTTTATTACACTGGCATTAACGTAACCTAATGTGCAACTCTTTTTGTCATTTCGAACAAAG
>JBBSHK010000583.1:0-2397 GCA_038253185.1 Anaerolineae bacterium
ACTGCGGATGCTAAACGCTGAGTGCGAAATTCTAAACCTTCCTGCAACAAAATTGTCATCGCTTCTAAACAAGCTTTTACGGTTTTGACACTATCAAATAGTGCTTCTTTGTCTTCTTGCAAATCTTTATCGTAGGTCGAAGGTAGACCTTTGAGTGTGACCAGCAACGCAGTGAGATCGCCGACGACGCGTCCGGTTTTGCCGCGCACCAATTCGAGCGCGTCGGGATTTTTTTTCTGCGGCATCAAGCTGGAGCCGGTCGTATACGCGTCGTCGAGCTGAAGGAATCCGAACTCCGCGCTGGAATACAAAATCAAATCTTCCGCGAGTCGGCTGAGATGAATTTGTACGAGCGATGCCGCGAACAAAAATTCCGCGATAAAATCGCGATCGCTCACCGCGTCAAGACTGTTCTCGCTGACACGCGCAAAACCCAATTCCCGCGCGAGAAATTCGCGATCGAGGGGAAACGCGCTGCCCGCCAAGGCGCCCGCGCCGAGCGGCAAAACACTCGCGCGTTGTCGCGTTTCCGCAAAACGTTCGCGGTCGCGCTGCAGCATCCAGAAGAATGAAAGCAAATAGTGGCTGAAGAGGGTTGGCTGGGCGCGGCGGAGATGGGTGTACCCGGGCATCACACTATCGAGCTGCACTTCCGACTGTTCGACCAGCGCGTGCTGAAGCGCGCGCAGAGATTGATCGAGCCGCGCAATCGCTTCGATAACATAGAGTCGTGTATCGGTCGCGACCTGATCGTTGCGCGAGCGCCCGGTGTGCAGCTTGCCCGCGACCTCGCCGACGATTTCAAACAATCGCCGCTCGACCGCAGTGTGAATATCTTCGTCGGTGGGTTGAGCTTGGAATTCGCCGCGCGCAAATTCTGCGCGAACTATTTCAAGCCCGCGCAAAATCTCGCGCGCTTCGTCGGCGGTGAGGAGGTTCGCCCGCGCTAACGCCCGCGCGTACGCGAGGCTACCGCGAATGTCCACATCCCACAGCCGCCAATCGAACGCGAACGAGGAGTTGAATTGTTCAAAGAGATCGTCGGGCGGCTTGTCAAAGCGCCCGCCCCACATTTTCATAGCGGATTGCGAATTGTTGATTCCGAAATGCTATATCGACCTAATTATTTGAGATCCTAGTCGCCGAAATTCATTTTGCCCAGGATACCTTGATCCACCATCGCGCGCACGGTCAGCGGCAGCCCGAACAAATTGATGAAACCCTGCGCGTCTTTTTGATTGAACACTTCGTCGTGCATAAACGTGGCGACGTCCTCGCGATAGAGCGAATACGGCGAGCGGCGTCCGGCAACAATCACATTGCCCTTGTAAAGTTTCAGGCGCGCGACGCCGGTCACGCGCTCTTGCGTTTTCGTGACGAACGCATCGAGCGCCTCGCGCAGCGGCGTGAACCACAGACCGTAGTACACCAACTCGGCGTACTTTTGCGCGACCAAATCTTTGTAATGCATCGTCTCACGGTCAAGACAGAGTTGTTCGAGTTCACGATGCGCGGCATACAATAATGTGCCGCCGGGCGTTTCGTACGCGCCGCGCGATTTCATCCCCACGAGACGGTTCTCGACAATGTCAACGCGCCCGATGCCGTTCGCCGCGCCGATCTGATTCAACGTCGTGATCATTTCGACCGGCTCTAGCATTTCGCCATTCACCTTGATGGGCGTGCCTGCCTTGAATTCGATCTCGACGTACGTTGGTTTATCCGGCGCGGCTTCCGGCGAGACCGTGAGTTGATACATTTCCTCGTTCGGCTCATTCCACGGGTCTTCGAGTTCGCCGCCTTCGTGCGAGAGATGCCACAGATTGCCATCGCGCGAATAAATTTTCTTCGAGGTTTGAGACACCTCGACCTTGTGCGCCTGCGCGTACGCCAGCGCGTCGTCGCGCCCTTTAATATTCCACTCGCGCCACGGCGCAATGATTTTCATACGGGGGTTGAATGCCTTGACGCTCAATTCAAAGCGAACTTGATCGTTGCCTTTGCCGGTGCAGCCGTGCGCGACCGCCTCCGCGCCTTCTTGCACCGCGACGCGCACCTGATGCTTGGCGATCAGCGGACGCGCGAACGAAGTGCCGAGCAAATATTCTCCCTCGTACATCGCGCCCGCGCGCAGCGTCGGGAAAATATATTCGGTGACGAATTCGTGCTTGAGGTCGTCTACAATCGCCTTCGACGCGCCGGTCTTGAGCGCCTTCGCCTTGACTGCCTGCATATCGTCACCCTGACCAATGTCGGCGGTGTAGGTGATGACCTCGCATTGATAATTTTCAATCAGCCACGGAACGATGACGGAGGTGTCGAGTCCGCCGGAGTACGCGAGCACGACCTTTTTAATTTTTCCATCGAGAGTTGATTGAGTGCTCATAAAGATTTCAT
>JBBSHK010000584.1:0-2382 GCA_038253185.1 Anaerolineae bacterium
CAAAACTTGAAAATCCCGCGTCTTAAAAAGTTTTCGCATCCAAGGAGCGGCAGATGACAACCTTTATCGACCAGTTGACCAACAAATTGGATGACCAACGACTCCGCGACGAGTTGAAAGGCAGTTTTCACAGCAGCCAGAAATTAGACCCACAGCTTCAGGAACAAGTTCTGAATAATTGGCACACTCCATTACCTGAGCGCACCAGCGAAAGCAAACGTCCCGGTTATGCCATCGACGGTTCAAGCCGCCGCGCGAATCTGGTCAATGGCTCGACCATGCTCGTGGCGCAAGCGCTATTGATCGGCGAGGGCTTGAACGAGCGCCTAGTGGACTTTTGGATTTTGCCGGGGACGGTGCGCGCCTCGCAGGTCGATCGCTTTGCCGACCTGATGCGGCAGAGCCTGGAAATTCAACTCGCTAAAGATTGCGCCTCGCGCATTCCCGAAGGCAGCATTCTTTACCTCGACGGCGCGATTTACGGTACGTTGCCACAACTTTACCCGTTAAGAGGACAAGGCATTCCACCGGATCGCGATTACGCCAGTATTCTGCTGCGGCATTATCACGAATTGTTCCACCTGTGCGAAACGCGTAACGTTCAGCTCATCTCCATCGCGAAAACCAATCGTCAAGCTCTGTTCTCTAAACTTTTGCAAAAGCGACTCGGCAGACCGGACGAAGACATCCACGAAATTTCCGACAGCGCGCTGTTCGACGGACTGACCGACGGCAAGAGCGGCTACTCGACGCCATTCATTCTCGGCAAGTACAGTTTTTCCGCCGGCGCGTCAACCGTGTTGTTGGAAAAAGGCGATGTGAAATTCGAGCCGGCGATCGTTTCTTTCTTCGTGCGCTTGCAAGACCTCGATGACGCGCTGCGGATCGACGTGCCCGCGAGTTGCGTCGGCGATCAACGTCGCATCGGCGACTTGGAATTCGATCTGCTGCCCGCCGAGTCGGTGGTGCCCATCATCGATGTGCTGCGCGGTGATTACGGCGGCTTTCAGGTGTACAACGCGCTAGCGTACGTGTCGGACATCGAAGTCCGCCTGACCAAGCAAAAGATGTACGATATTTACCTGCCGATGATTGCCGACATTCTCGGCGAAGAAATTCGCATCGACCGCAGCGAACGCCGCTTTGTCGAATGAGCGGTCGGGGAACAGAGTCCTCGCCGCGCGTCTTGGTCGATGATCCCGCGACGAGCCTCTTGCTCGCGGAGCATCAACGCCTCTCAGAACTTTATCTCTCCACGCGCGAAACCGCCGAACGGCGCGCCACACTTTTCCTCACGCTGACCACCACCGCGATCGGCGTCGTCGTCGCCCTCTTTCAGTTTAAACCCCAGCCGCTCGAATTGTTAGAGACCGCGCTCGCCGCGGCGATTGGCGTTTTGCTGTTTGGCGTGATCACCTTTCATCGCCTGGTCGAGCGCAGTATGCAGGGCACCGAGTATCTCCGCGCGATCAATCGCATCCACCGTTACTTTGTTGAGCGCGCGCCGGAGGTCGAGCCGTACCTGTACTGGCCCGCGCACGACGATGTGCCGCGTTATGACTTTCAAGGTGTCGGCGGCGCCGAGACGCGCGAGATTGTGGCGATAGTGGACAGTGTGCTGGTCGGCGCGGCAATAGCTCTCGCGCTGCTGATTCGCGACAACGGTCAAATCGCGCTCGCGATTCTGCTCGGCATTGTGGCTATGCCCATCGCTCTCTTTGCGCATCGCTCGTTCGAACATTACGAGATGAGAAGAGAAGATCGTTTGAAAGCAGGGCAGGTGAGATTTCCGCAGTAGAGGCACAGTATGCTGCGCCTCTACAGGTTTGTAGAGCAATCACATGGCAGTCGTAACTGTCAAACCCGACCGCGAAAAAAAATTACGCAATCGTTACCCGTGGGTGTTCGCGGATGAAATCCTTTCCGTCGAAGGCGAAGCGAATGCGGGCGATGTCGTGGAGGTCAGAGACGCGCGCGGTGAATTCACCGGTCGCGCGTTTCTTAATCACGACAGTCATATCGCGCTGCGGATGCTTACGCTCGACGCGCGCGAGAAAATCGACCGCGCGTTTTTCGAAGAACGATTGCGCGCGGCGGCGCGGCGGCGCGAAGGTCGCGTGCGCGATACGAACGCGGTGCGCCTCGTGCACGGCGAAGCCGATGAATTGCCGGGGCTGATTGTCGATCGCTTTGCCGATACGCTGGTGGTTCAAATCCGCAATCCCGGGCTGGAACAATGGCGCGAGGTGCTGGTGCGCGCGCTGAAAAAGGTTTTCACGCCTGATGGTATTTACGAGCGTAGCGATACACAGGCGCGGGTCGAAGAGGGCTTGGAGCCGCGCGCGGGCTTGGTCGCGGGCAGTGTGCCGGAGCAGATCGACA
>JBBSHK010000585.1:0-2375 GCA_038253185.1 Anaerolineae bacterium
AGGAACCATCTCGCAGCACGACCAACGTTTTGTAAACGGACTCGACCGACGCACCGATGAGCTGTGCTGCCTCCTCCGCGGAATGAAACTCGCCCGCGGCGTCGTACACCACGCTCTCGAAAGGAATATGTTGAGCTTCCAGCACACGCTGCGCGTTGGTCTTTTTCATTTGTCGCGAATCGCATCACAAATGCCCGCACGCACCGCTCAAAACCAGCGGAGCGGAGTCAATCAGCGCATGCAGCAGCGTCAGGGGCCACAGGTTGCGCGCGCGTTGAAACGCATAGCCGAGCGCGAGACCAATGCCCATCTGAAAAGTGAACGCGTTGATGACCGCATCCTGCCAGTGTTCGATCCCGGCGTTGTGCAAATCGATGGGCAGGTGCGACGCGCCAAAAACAAATGCGCCCAAAAAAATTGCGACGACTGGCTGCTTGAAAAGTATTTCAAAGCGCGACTGCAACATGCCGCGAAAAAGTAATTCTTCCGGCAACCCGGCGCCAAGATAAAAACAGACCGTTCGCATCGCGAATCCATCGGGCGTTTGGTGCGTCAACCCCCAATCCAAGAAGGCGAGCAGCGGGATCAAAGCCGGAATCCAGGCGCGCAGGGGAAACGACAGCCCGAGTTTCTTCAGAGTGTAATGGAGCGCCAAAAAAATCGCGAGCGGCAGAATCACCATCTCGACCATTTTGGGAATGATCGTGTCGACAAAATCGTCGCAAAACCCTGTGCTCACATTCGGCACGACGATGAGCTGCGCGTATTCGGCAAGGCGATAGAGCATCCAGATTGCTACCAGAATTAGTGCCAGCGCCGATTCGGTGATAGGACGATTGACCGACAAAAGTTTTACCGGCTGGCGGCGAGTAAAGAACCAATAAATAAAAATCACGCCGCCAATTTCTGCGAGCGGCACCCATACATTCACATCACGATGAATCAGAACGGTCGCGAGCCACGGCAATAATGCAAGATCGACGACGAGCAGCGCCGCGCAATTCCGAAAAAAATCAACACGCGCCTCGTATAGATCCCGCGCGAATTGTCGAATCGCTTCGCGAAAGCGCATCACGCGGGCGCGCCTCGCCGCAGCCGCTCACAGATTCGATTCATCATTTACCCTCGAGGAAAATCTAACATGCTTACGACATCATGTCAAAGAAAATTGAGACCGCGGCGACGCCCCTCTTCGCCGTTGTGTTGTATAATTCAACAAGATTGAATACCACAAAGAGACCAAGGCAAAAAGCAAGTCGTACTACCACTCCCATGCCTGGGAGATAGATCTCAGACCAGAATGATTATGCAGCCAACTCAACTCGTTCGCGAATTGCAAGCAGTGCTCGGCGAAAATGCCGTGCTCTGGCATCCCGATGATTTGCGCGTGTATTCCTACGACGGCTCGAATAATATGGCGTCGCCGGACGTGGTCGTGCTACCGACGACGACCGAACAGGTCAGCCAGATTGTATCAATCACGCGGCGGCACGGCGCGGCAATTGTTCCGCGCGGCGCGGGTACGGGGCTCTGCGGCGCGGTGACACCGGTCGCGGGCGGCGTGATGATTGGATTCGCGCGGATGAAAAAAATTCTCGAAATCGATCTGGAGAATCGCACCGCGCTGGTGGAACCTGGATTAGTAAATCTCGATCTTTCGACCGCGCTCGCGCCGCACGGATTTTTTTATGCGCCCGATCCGTCGTCGCAAGCCGCCTGCACCATCGGCGGAAATGTTTCGTCCAACTCGGGCGGTCCGCACTGCCTCGCGTACGGCGTCACCTCCAATCATGTGCTTGGTTTGGAAGTGGTGCTCGAAGATGGCGAGGTGATGTTCCTCGGCGGCAAAGCGCCGGACGAGCCGGGGTATGATCTTGTCGGCGTGTTCGTGGGGAGTGAGGGCACGTTTGGAATTGTCACCAAAGCTCTGGTGCGAATTCTTCCGCTGCCTCAAGCCGTGCGCACGCTGCTCGCGATTTTCGATTCGGTCGATGCCGCATCGCGCACGGTGAGCGCGGTGATTGCCGCGGGTGTGATTCCCGCCGCGCTGGAAATGATCGACGCCGTCACGATGCGCGCGGTCGAAGCCGCGGTGCACATCGGTTTTCCCGCCGACGCGGGCGCGGTGCTCTTGATCGAAGTGGATGGACCGCACGCCGGTTTGGATGAATTGCAGGAACAACTCGCGCAGCTTTGTCGCGATTACGGCGCGCGCGAAATTCGCGAGGCGCACAATGCGGAAGAACGCGCGCGTTTGTGGGCGGCGCGCAAAAATGCGTTGGGCGCGCTCGGTCGCCTCGCACCCAATTATTACATTCAAGATGGCGTGGTGCCGCGTTCCAAATTGCCCGGAGTGCTCGCGGCGCAGGATGCGA
>JBBSHK010000586.1:0-2366 GCA_038253185.1 Anaerolineae bacterium
ACGACCCAGTACGTCGGCGAAGCGGCTTATTGCGATCTCATCGGCGTGATGCGAGAAGGAGGGCTGTTGATGGTGGACACGCCGGAGGGATTGCGGCGGCGCGCGTTTGGCGGCGATGTGATCGATTTGCAGACGAAAGAATATCTCGATCACAGCCACGTGCAGCAGCTTCAATCTTTTCCTTTTGTGAAAGGTGAGATCACGCGGCGGGGTGAGCGCGGGCTGCGCCTGATCGTGCTCGACGGCAGCACGGCAATTCCGCAGCTTACGACGTGGCTGCAAGATCAAAATATCGGCGTCGAAACCGTCAACGAATTTCTGCCGCCGTTCGACGATGTGTTTGTCGAATTGGTCAAGGACACGAACAATGATTAGTCTTTTTCGTCGCGTCATTCGCCCGCTCGCGTTTTTGCGCGCGGAAATTTTTGAAGTTCTGCGACAACCACGTCTCATCCTGATACTGGTGCTCGGTCCGTTTCTCATCTTGCTGCTGTTCGGCATCGGCTATCGCAATATTGCGCGTTCGCTGCGCACCATCTTTGTCGCGCCGCAAGGCAGTCCGCTCTCCAAAGAGATCGAGCAGTTCAAAGACCTGGGACCGCAGCTCATCTTTATGGGCGTGACGCCCGACGAAGCCAGTGCGAGGCAACGACTCGCGCGCGGCGAAGTGGATGTCGTCGCGGTCGCGCCATCGAACGCCGCCGAGCTGATTCAACAAAACAAACAAGCAGTCTTTACGCTCTATCACAACGAGATCGATCCGATTCAGGTGGACTATGTGCGCTACTTTGGCGAAATCTATGTCGCGGAAGTGAACCGCCGCATCTTGCGCGGGCTGGCGGAAAAGACCAAGACTGACAGCGCCTCGATCCAAGCCAATTTGAAAGCCGCGCGTACTTCGGCTCAAGCCATTCATCAAGCGCTCGACAAAGGCGACAAGGTGGGCGCGCAGCAGCAGCAAGCGTTATTGGATCGCAACCTGAGCGCGCTGGAGCTTGCGGTCGGCGCGAGCGTCGGACTGCTCGGCGGCGTACAACAAACGCTCGGCTCGGGGAATAACAGCGCTGATTCGATTGGCGGCAGTCTCGCCGACGCGCGCCAGCTTACCGATGCGCTGGGCAAAGTGAACGAGAGCAGCAACGTGGCAGCCGATTCTCAAAAAGCTGCGCAGCTCGAAAATGATCTTGGCACTCTCGAAACCAAGTTGGCGGATTTTCAACGCGTCGATCCCAACGTGCTGGTGAGTCCGTTCGCGGTGCAGACCAAAGGCATCGCGGTGCTGCAGCCGCGCATCGCGGACTTTTTCGCGCCGTCCGTGTTGGTGTTACTCTTGCAGCACCTCGCAATCACGTTTGCCGCGCTCTCGATCGTGCGCGAAAAACGGCTCGGCACGATTGAGCTTTTTCGCGTATCGCCGATTTCTCCCGGCGAGACGCTCATCGGAAAATATTTGAGCTATCTGATCTTCGGCGGCGCCATTGCCGCGGTGCTCACCGCGCTGGTCGTCTTTGCCCTCGCCGTGCCGATGCTCGGTAATTGGATCAATTACGCGCTCACCATCGCCGCGCTGGTTTTCGCGTCGCTCGGCATCGGCTTTGTCATCTCGCTGATTTCAGAGACCGACACGCAGGCGGTGCAGTACTCGATGATCGTTTTGCTGGCGACGGTTTTCTTTAGCGGATTCTTTTTGCGACTTGAAGCGTTGTGGGAACCGGTGCGCGCGATTTCGTACGCGCTACCCGCGACCTACGCGATCAATTTACTTCAGGACATCATGCTGCGCGGCGCGGCGCCGAATCTCAGTTTCCTCCTGACGCTCGCGGGCATCGGCGTCGTCGGCTATGTGCTCTCGCTGCTCTTGCTCCGGCGCACGATGCGGAAAAGCTAGAATTTCACGGTCGCATCGAGCAGAAAGTTTTCCACGAAAGGCACGAAAGACATGAAAAAGTTTTTGGTGCCTTTTGCATTTTTTTGGATTGGGCTGTTGCAAGCGGTGTGGGCGAAGAGTATAATCCGTCTTGTTCAACTTGAACTTTCCATTGTAGAGATTGGAGCGGATTTACTCGGAATTAGTTTGCCGCGTGATTAAGAATTTCAAAACTCGGAAACCATTCTGTGTATTTGGTGCGCAGAAAGGAATAACGGGGTGAGCGATCTTCAACTATCCAGCGGGCAGCGCGTTTTTTATGAGTATGACTCTGTGCAAGATATGCTCTGTGTCTTGTTTCGGCAGGATGTCGGATCAACTTATAACGTTGATGTATCCGATATGCCGGGCGTCATGCTGCGCTATGCCACCGCCGACGACAAAGTGGTTGGGCTGACGGTAACCAATGTTCAAGGCAAACTGATGCAACGGCTGATTA
>JBBSHK010000587.1:0-2356 GCA_038253185.1 Anaerolineae bacterium
AGGGTTCGGAAGTGAGCACCCTCGCGGACTGAGCGGCGAGGTGCGTTGGTTGATCGAGAGAACCTGTGCCGGACAAAATAATTTCGGTTAGCACAAGCCCGCCGAGAACGAGCAGGATTAGAATTTTAAGGCGCATATGTTTTTCGTTCAGAAAAACGGTGAGGTCTTACCGCAATGCCAAGTAGCCCCATCGGATTAGCGAATGAAATGGACTTGCTCACATGTATCCAAGCACGTATAATTCGCTTCCAATTATGGGAAAATCAACCGAGCGCGTGCGCGAATATTTTCGCGAAAAAAATCTCGATATACAAATTCACGAACTCCCGAACTCGACGCGCACCGCGCAGCTCGCGGCAGAGGCGGTCGGCTCGCAGCTTGGACAGATTGTCAAGTCGCTCGTTTTTATTGCTGACGAAAATGGCGCGAGTCGTACCGTGCTCGCGCTGGTCGCGGGTGATCAGCGCGCCGACGCGGAAAAAATCGCGCGGGCAATCGGCGCGGCGTCCGTGCGCCTCGCGAACGCGGAAGAAGTACGCGCGCGAACAGGCTTTGCGATCGGCGGCGTCGCGCCCGTCGCGCATCTCGGCGCCGGCATCGCGGTAACGTTAATAGACGAATCGCTAAATCGTTTCGAGCTGGTGTGGGCAGCCGCAGGCGCGCCGAACGCCGTCTTTCCGATTCGCCTCGACCAGTTGATCGAGCTGACGCGCGCACCGATACAAGATATTGTTCAGGCTCGAGCCTGATTATTTCACGAGGAATTGATGAAGCAGCCAACGAATGAACTTTCATCCCTATCGCGCTATTTGACCTACCTGCTCGCGCTACTCTTTGCGATTGTCGGTGTGATTCTCTTTGCCGCGCCGGGCGCGGTCTCTGCGAATTTTGCTTGGAAGGTTTCACCGTTCGTCACGATGACCATCGGAGGCTGGTGTTTGGGGACGGCGGTGTACGCGGGGCTTGTCGCGCGTATCTGGCGTTGGTCGCTGGTTTTTCCTTCTTTATTTTTCTTGTGGGCATTCGGAGTGCTCGAGACCGGCGTGCTCGCGCTGCACAGCGACCGCGTGACTTTGAATACTCCGATCGCGTGGGCATATATGCTCACGCTGTTATTCAGTGTCGTGGTCGCGGCGCTGGGCATCTTTGACTGGTGGCGACTTCGTCCGACCGTGACCGAAGAGGGCGGAGCGTTCACGCGTCCAATGGGTGCGAGCGCGGTGATTTTTGCCGCGTTCGTTATGTTTCTCGCGCTGATTGCCTTTGTCGCGCCCACCAGCAAGACGGTGACGGAGGCAAAAATTTTTCCCGAAAGTCTTTCGGTATTCACCGTTCACGCGTTCGGCGCGTTTTACTTTTCGCTCGGCGTCAGCGCGCTGGTGTTCTTGCGCGTCAGGCTCACGGACGCATTACTGATTTACGCTTGGGGTGGAATCGCGCTGATTGTGCCGATTCTCGCCGCTGCCTTGGTCAACCTCGACAAGTTTGATTTCGCGGCGCGCCCCGGCGGATGGCTTTACCTTGGCGCCTATGTCGCGGCGTTGGTTGGAGCATTTCTCATCATTATGAATGATCGCAGGCAACGCATGGAGAATAGCACAACGCGGAGTGAGCGCTGAGAAGAACAGTTACCTGTTCCGTTCTCAGCACTCAGCGCTCAGTCCTGATATGAAACGAATTGCAGTACTCACTAGCGGCGGTGATCCACCGGGAATGAATCCTGCGATTCGCGCGGTCGTGCGAATGGGACACGCGGCCGGCTTGCAAGTCTTTGGCGTCGAACGCGGTTACCAGGGATTAATGGATGGGTCATTCCACGAATTGTCACTGCGCGACGTCGGCGGCATCATCGGTCGCGGCGGCACGATTCTACAGAGCGCGCGTTGTCTCGATATGAAAACGCTCCAGGGACGTGAGCGCGTGCGGCAAACTTTGAACGCTCGCGGCATCGAAGGACTCATCGTCATCGGCGGCAATGGTTCGCACGCGGGCGCATACGAAATTTACGCGCTTGGCTTTCCGGTCGTGACCATTCGGAGCACGATTGATAATGATGTGTGCTTCACCGACGTGACCATTGGCGTGGACACCGCGCTCAACCATCACCTTCCGCGCTCGCTATAATAAATCCGCGCAGCTCGACTTAGTTTGTGATTCGATAAATCCCCTCATCACTCGTAAAATACAGCGCGCCCTCGCGACCGGTCTCTACGTCGATCTGGCACAAGTTCCCATTCAAATTTACATCCGCGACACTGGCAAGCGCCGTACGCGCGGCATTGAGTTTCGCATGATGCAGCACGCCGTCATTGTGCCCGCAGAAAAAAATATCGTTGCGCCATTCCGCGAATTTGTC
>JBBSHK010000588.1:0-2355 GCA_038253185.1 Anaerolineae bacterium
AGCATAAGAGGTAACGCGGCACGATTCAAGATGCTTGAAAGCAAGGCTGTGATGGAGAGCGGCTGAAAAGGGCTTGCGCAATTTTGGAGATGGAGCAATCGTCGTAACCACGAGCTGACTGCTCTATTCTATCATTCAAGCGCAGTGTGAGATTAAGCGAGTTCCAGAGTCGTTCACAACGCCAGTCCGCTAATCGCAAAGGTTGTCATTCGCCGTTGGCGATGGACATGCGTTTCAAGGGACAAGGGTGCACGCACCTATTCTGACTTGGGCAACTTGATTGGAGTACTAGAAAATAGTGGGGACTCGACGCGGTACTGCGGAAAATTGTACTACCAATCAGTCGGATGTCAATGGGGGCACGCGCGGCGAAATAAGAACTCGAAGAATCCGAAAATTGACGCAGTCTGCGCTTGGCAGTAGAATCGCGGCGTTGTGAATTGCCGTTACCCCGCGCGCACAGTCTCTCCCCAACTCTCTCGTTCCGCCTAAAATTAAGATGGAGCTATACGAGTACTGGCGCATCGTGCGCCGACGCTGGTGGATTCCGCTTGGCTTGCTGCTGATTGTCGGCGCGCTGAGCATGCTGACGTACCGCGCGCCCGCGCCCGTTTATCAGGCGAACCTGCGCTTTACGGTGGGACTGCCTCCCGATCCCAATTTGCAAGGTGTGGACCCGAAACTGACCGGACCGCAAGCCGCCGAATACATCCGCGATGATCTGGTCGAAATTTTGCACAGTGATATGTTCGCCGATGACGTGAACGCGAATCTGCAAGGCACCGGCATTCACATCAGCAAAGATAACATCTCCGGCGCGAAAACCAAAGAGCATCGCATTCTCACCATGGCGATTACGTGGAATGATCCCGCGCAGGCGATGGCGATTGCCAATGCCGCCGCGAAAACGCTGGCGACGCAGAACGCGAAATATTTCAAGCAACTGGGTTCGGATGGCGCGGAAATTACGATCATTGATCGTCCGCAAGTCACTGCTACAGGAATTGGTTTGCGCGAACGACTGGACCTTCCGATTCGACTCGCGCTCGCGTTGGTCGCCGGAATTTTGCTCGCGTTTCTGATCGAGTACCTTGATGATTCGGTACGCGACGCGCGCGAAGTGGAACGAATGGGCTTGAATGTCTTGGGAGAAATTCCGCGCGGCAAGTGAGGGTCGGGAGACAGGTATCGGGGGACGGCGGACAGGTTTTCTCTGTCCCCTTCCCTGTTCAATTTCTCGATTGCTCCTACCTATGCTAAGATAGCCCCAACTCATTTCAAAAATGAAATTTCTTGTTAGAAATTGCGCGGCGCTTTGTCATTCGGAATCGTTCCCCGCGCGGACTCGGGTTTTTGAAACGAGTTGCCGGCAAGACTGACCCAAGGAGTTACAGATGGATTTGCGCGAATACGCGCGGGTGTTTTTCAAACGAGGCTGGATGATCGTGCTGATCGCGCTGGTCGGCGGGCTGGGCGCGATTGGCTTTAGCCGTTTGCAGACGCCGATTTATCGCTCGACCATCCCGCTCAGCGCGGTGCCGACGCGTTCTTCCGATTACGGTCAGACCCTCGCCATCAAGAACTTGCTGCAACTTTACAGCGCGCAGCTCCAAACAAAAAAACTCGCGCAGCAAGTAATTGACCAGCTACAACTCGATATTCCGGTTGAAAAATTTTTGGGTCAAGTCAACGTCAGCGCGAACGAGGCGAACTTTACACTGCAGATCGAGACCAAAGACCCGGTCGAGCAGAACGCGCCCAAGATGGCGCAAGCGCTTGCCGAAAATTTTGTGCAGCAGCACGAACAAGAAAATCTGAAAATGGACCAGCAGGACCGGATTCTAGTTAACATTCTCGACAATGCCTCGCCGCCGGAAAAATTTTCGCCCAAGACAACCATCAACGCGATTGCCGGAGGCATTCTCGGTGGACTCGTCGGCGCGTTCATGATCTTCCTTCTCGAATATTTACAGTCCGCTTTCGTTCGCAGCGCCGACGATGTAGAGCGATTCCTCGGGCTGCCCGTGCTCGGCGCAATTCCCACAATGACCCAGCAAGCCGCAACCGCCGAATCGCGCGTGCGCGCACGTCGCTGGTTTTGGCAGAGAGCGTAGAACTCCTCCCTTCCTCCCCTTAATAAGGGGAGGCGAGGTGGGGTCAATCCGAATGTCCAATAATCACATCACCACACTCATCACGATCTCCAATCCGCGCTCGCCAATTGCCGAAGCTTACCGCTCACTGCGCACCAATCTCGAATTTTCGAGTCTCGATCATCCGCTCCGTTCGATGGTCGTCACCTCGGCAGGGCCGGAAGAGGGCAAATCAACCACGCTGGCGAATCTCGCCGTGACG
>JBBSHK010000589.1:0-2355 GCA_038253185.1 Anaerolineae bacterium
ACCAAAGATGGCGGTGAAGAGCAAAACCACGACGACGATCAATCCGAACAGCGCCGGTTTGTTTTGCGTCAGCCGTCGCCACGCGGGCCACCACGCCGGACGCGGCGTCGCGAGCGGAGTTGCGACTGTCGGAGTGGGCAAAACACTAGCTGCTTGAGCCATTAAGAATCAGCAATGAGCGATGCGGACTGAGCTTTGAGTGTGAAAATCCTTATTTCATTGCTCATTGCTCACCGCTCATCGCTCACGAGTTTTGATATCGAATCCGCGGATCGATGAAGCCGTACGCGACATCGATGAGCAAATTCGCGACGGCGTAACCCACCGCGCCCATTAAAGTGATCGCCATGATCACATAGTAATCGCGCGAAAAAAGTGACTCGAAGGCGAGTTGCCCGACGCCGGGAATGCCGTACCAATTCTCTACCAAAAACGAACCTTCGATCAAGCCCGCGAGCAAAAAGCCCACGATGGTCGCGAGTGGAATCAACGCGTTCCGCAGCGCGTGACGATAAATTACCAACTGCTCGGTCAGACCTTTCGCCCGCGCGGTGCGGACATAATCTTGCCCCAACGCTTCAATCATCCCCGCACGGGTCTGGCGCGTAAACACCGCGAGCGGACCCAAGCCCTCGAGGAACGCGGGCATAATTATTTTGTTGCTAAAGATACCATCCCATCCACCCACCGGCAGAAACGGACCGAGATCGGCAAATCCCATTTCGTGTTTGCGCGACAAAGCGAAAGTCAGCACCGGCAAGAGCGCGATGATCGGCAGCGAGATTCCGCCGATGACGAGCGCGCGCGCCAGCACATCCGTATTCGAACCGCGCCGCACTCCCGCGACGATGCCGAGGAAAATTCCGAGCGGCACGCTCCAGATGATCGAGACCAGATTGAGTTGTAAAGTGACCGGCAGTCGTTTGGCGATCAACTCCCCGACTGGTTGTCCTTGAAATTTGACGAGCGAGTATCCAAAATTTCCATGCAGCGCGTTCCAGATGTAATTCACGTACTGGATATAAAACGGTTGATCCAGTCCCAATTCGTGCCGCACCCGTTCGACAATATCGGGGCGCGTGTGCAACCCCACCATCACCGTTACCGGATCGCCGGGTCCATAAAGCCCCAACGCGAACGTGACGACGGAAACGAGGAGTAGCAAAAGAGGCAGCCATAACAGCCGACGAATAATGAACGCGAGCATGGGCTGATTGAAATTTGGCGCGGGTCGCTTCGACAGCAGCCCGCGCCAAACTCTTTCACTTTTCTAAAGAAATGTACTTGAGGCGTGGAATCACCAGTGGTGGATAGAAAGCGCCTTTGACGTAGGGCTTGGTGACCCAGTAAACCCGATCATAATTCAGTGGCAGCACTGGCGCGTCGTCCATAATTTTCTGCTCGGCTTGCTGGTAGAGTTGAATCCGTTTCGTTTGATCGGACTCGAGGTCTGCCTGATCGAGCAGCTTGTCGACATCGGGATTGCTATAGCCCGCCCAGTTCTGTGAGCTTTTACTGTGGAACAAAATCGCGAGAAAGTCGTGCGGATCGACATAGTCCGCGATCCACGCAATGTCGAACATCTGGAATTGGACGTTGTTGCCGTTGATCTGAGTCAGGTATGTGGCAAAGTCCGTTTGCTCGATGGAAATGTTGACGCCGAGATTGGTCTTGAGCATTTCCGCGATGGCTTGCGTGTCAGGACCAGCCGTACCGCCGCCGCCCGTAGTGTTAAAGGTCACGTCGGGCAGCTTGCCGGCGTACTTGCTCTGCGCGAGCAATTGTTTCGCTTGCGCGGGATCGTATGGAATACCTTTTAGACTTTCATTGAATCCGGGGAACGCCTGCGGCAAAATACCCGTCGCGGGCAATGGAATCTTTTTCGCGACCACGTCGATCAACTTTTGCCGGTCGATCGACATCGCGAAGGCTTTGCGCACATTCACATCGTCGAACGGAGGCTTTTTGGTGTTGAACACCAAAAAGCCGGTGCTGAGTTGTGGCGCCGTGATGAGTTCTTTGTTGAGCGGGCTGGAAGTATCGTTGACACGCTCGATATCGGCGAGACCCACACGCGCGGCGTCGAGATCGCCGTTTTCGTAAAGCGTCATCGCGGAACCACCGCCGAGAACAAAGTCCACTTCATCGACACTCGGCTTGGGATCGCCATAGTAATCCTGGTTCTTGAGCAACACGATACGCTGACCCTGATCCCAACTCTTTAGTTTGAAAGGACCCGTGCCGTTCGCTTTGAGATACCACGGCTGCGAGCCGCGCTCGATGTTATTTTTATCCACCACAAACGCAGTGGGAAAAGTTAATTCCGCCAAAAAGTAACTCTTGGGCGCGTCGATC
>JBBSHK010000590.1:0-2353 GCA_038253185.1 Anaerolineae bacterium
AGGAGACGGGCAGCATCACCTGCATGTGGCGGGTTGGCTGCGCAACGGTCGTCCCTTCCGCCGTCCTTTCGCGGAAAGACAACTGAAGGAAAAGGATGTACTGCTCGTCCACACCACCCCGGAAGAAATTGTCACCATCCGTCAGGACCCCGGCGTGGAGCTGCATCCCGTTTCACAGTACGCCTCGAAAACCGATGGCGCGGATGGCAGCAGCGACGACGTTACCGAACAACTCGTGCAAGCGGTCGTCGGTCCTGCCTCCGATCTCGTCGGGCGTACTATTGGCGAGATTGATTTCCGGCACCGCTATGGCGCCATCGTGGTCGGCATCTGGCGTCAGCGCGGTTCACTCGAACAAGAGCTTGCCAAGATTCGCTTGCGTACGGGTGATGTGCTCGTGTTGCAGGGCAATGAGGAAGCGTTGAATCGTGTCGCGAACAATCCCTCGTTTTTAATGATGACGCCGTTTCAAGGCGAGTCGCAAACGCGTCGCAAGATGCCGCTTGCCGGAGCGATTATGTTGGGGACGGTCTTGCTCGCCGCGTTCAATCTGGTGACGCTCGAAATGGCAACGCTCGCCGGCGCGATTGCGATGGTGCTCACGCGCTGTGTCACCGCGCGACAGGCATATCACGCTATCGACGCGCGCATTTATGTTTTCATCGCGGGCGCGATCCCGCTCGGCGCGGCGATGCAAAAAAGTGGCGCGTCCGAATTATTGGCGGGCGGCTTGCAGCGAATCGTGGGCGGTTGGAACGAGGTCGCGATCCTGATGGTGCTCTGTCTCACCGTCGGCATCATCACACAATTCATGTCCGATGCGGCGACGACCGCGCTGTTCGCGCCGGTCGCCATCGCCCTGGCAAAAGCATTAGGGCAGCCGCCGGAAGCCTACGTAGTGACGGTGGCGATGGCATCGGTTGCCGCGTTCTTTACGCCTATCGGTCATCATGGCAATCTGCTGGTGTACGGTCCGGGTCGCTACCAGTTCAACGATTTCGTGAAGGTGGGAACTCCTCTGACGATTCTCGTCGGCATTGTGGTTGCGCTACTTGCGCCGCTGATCTGGTCACACTGAGAACCGGATTGAAATACAAAGAGGCAGGATTCATTATCCTGCCTCTTTCATTTGCTGTGATTTGTGGATTAGTGTTTTAGGGTTTGCGATCGAGGCTGGGCTGTGGGCCACTGGTCTCCTGTCGAGTCGCCGCGCGCCGGATCGTCTCTGCGACCGTTCGCGACAATTCATCAACCGAGAATGGTTTTGCCATAATCGCCTCGACATCCGAGCCGGCGAGGCGTGTACGCAATTCGGGATAGGCGGAGAGCACCAGGATCGGAATCTTGTTAAAGGGCGAATGTGCGCGAATTTTTTGGATCAACTCAACGCCATCGAGCACGGGCATACCGAGGTCAATAACCAACAAGTCAAAGCGCTCACTCATCAAAAGCTCAACCCCTTCGAGCGAATCGCGCGCAGTCGAAATTTGATAGTCGGACGAGAGCGTGTCCTTGATCAATTCGAGAATGCTCTCGTCATCGTCAATTACGAGAATGCGTGAGTTGTATGACAAGTCTATTGCCTCCTTATTGCAGAGCAGAGCGGTACGCGAGCATCACGGGCTTGTGCCATTGATCGAGTGGGAATAATCACCAACTCATCTCAAAAACATGATTCTCGCGAACGAGTACGCGCGGCACTGATTGGATTGAAATGCTCCCTCTCGAGATGCGTTGAAATCAGGAGCAATCAGTTATTTGAACCAGCCGATTGACTCATTATCATAACGTTGATTTTGAGCAAATCTAACGCCGCCTCGGAATTTTTGACTGGGTTGCTTCGAATCCATCCTCGCGCGTCTCGACTCGTTGCCCCGGCGTCGCCGGGAGGCATACCGTAAACACGCTGCCTTCGCCCTCGCGACTTTCCACAGCGATCGTGCCGCCGTGCAAGTTCACGATTTCTTTGACCACGTACAAGCCCACGCCCATGCCACTGATGTGACTGGCTTCCACATTCTGCGCGCGATAAAAGCGACGGAAGAGCTGCGGCAGCGCCGCTTCAGGAATACCGATACCCTGGTCGGTGACGTGGACGCACGCCCGGTCGTCAACATGTTCCACCTGCACCCGGATGGGTCCGCCGCGCGGGCTATACTTGATCGCATTCTGAATCAAATTTTGCAGCACCTGCTCCAACCGTATCTCATCCCCGTCGACGAGCAATGGCTCCTCGGTACCAAAATATTCCAACTTGTGGCGGTCGAGCGTTAACTGGATATCCTCGACCAATCGCTGCGCCAGATTGTTCAGATCAACTTGGGCGTGTTCAATCGAAAGCTGACCGGTCTGG
>JBBSHK010000591.1:0-2335 GCA_038253185.1 Anaerolineae bacterium
GAGCAGCGCGCCGATCAATTTGTTCAATCGTACTGCTTGCGTGGCGATGATGCGCAGCGCGCGCTGGTCGCGCTCCTTCAAAGCCCCCTCACGCGCGGTGCGGCGTTGCAGCAACTCGGCATATCCGAGCAGCGAAGTCAGCGGCGTTTTCAGTTCGTGCGACGCGATCGAGAGGAATTGATCGCGCAGGCGAACTGCGGCTTGAGCTTCGTGATACAGGCGAGCATTGTCGATGGCGACCGCCGTACGGCGCGCCAGGTCTCGGGCGAGACCCAGCTCGGTAGGTCCATACCGTCGCGCGGGACTCGTGTAGATGATTGAGATCGTGCCCAATGTCCGGCCGCGCGCGTTGAGTGGCACGACGATATGCGAGCGGATATTCAGTGCGCGCAACATTTCGAGATGGTCGGCGTCAAGCGCCCGGGCGGCGAGTTGATCGTCGGTGACCTCTGTCGCCAGTTCCGCCTCGCCCGATTGGAGCACGCGCAAGATCGGATGTGAATCGTGCAGTGTCGGCGGATAACGTCGCCGCAGTTCGCGCACCAATTCTTCCTGAGCAGGGTCAACATGCGCGACGGCGACCTGTTCGATTTCCCCATCATTTCCAATCAAGTCGATCGCGCACCAATCGGCGAGGAACTGTACGGCGAGCCGCGCCACTCGTTCCAACGTGGCGTGATAGTCCAGCGAAGCGGCGACAATGCTACTCGCCTCGGCGATAAATGCCTCGCGCTGTTGTGCGGCTTCTGCCTCCGCGCGCGCGCGCTGTTCTGCTTCATACAACCGCGCGCGCTCGAGCGCCTGCACGCATTGTCGCGTGAGCGCGACCATAAAGCCGCGCTCATTCTCACTAAAGGGGCGGTCCTCGTGCCAGCTCAAGCCCAAGCCGCCGATTGCCTTGCCCTCAATGATCAAAGGAATCGCCGCCCACGCGCGGTCATTGACGTACGCGTTGATATTCGTCAGCGCGGGAAAGCGGGTGGTATGCTCCGCGGCTGACTCGAGCCACACCGACTCACCGCTTCGCACCGCGCGTGCCAGCGGCGTGCCTCCGGCGAGCGCGATCTTGGAATGTTTCTCGATCAACTCATGGGGATACCCAACGGAACTGATGATCTGGAGTTGCTTGCCGTCTTCTTGAAGCAGCGCGATGACGCCGGCATTGGCGCCAAGCGCGGCGACGCCTTGCTGGACGACTACCTCGGACACCTGCGCGGGCGTGAGCGCCTCCGAAAGCGCCGCGGTAATTTCTTGCAAGCGCGCGGTGCGATTGGCGGCTCGTTCCGCTGCGAGCCGCGCTGCCTGCTCGGCTTGGTACAACTTGGCATTATCGACCGCGATCGCCGCGCGCCGCGCCAATTCCTCCGCGAAGCGGAGATCCTCCTGTCCGTAGCGACGTCCCGATTCCGCCGAGACGAAAGAAATCGCGCCGACCGTTTTACCACGCGCGATGAGCGGCACGATCATAAAGGAGCGCATCCCCACTTCGCGCAGGATTTTCAAATGTTCCGGGTCTTTAGCCGCCGCGACGATTACTTCGTCAGGAATTTCGGGGACCAATTCCGATTTGCCGGTCCGTAATACTTTTGGTACTCCGCTGGATGAATTGGGATCTGGTGGATAGCGTCGCTGCAATTCACGCGCCCAGCTCACCTTCGACGGATCAACGTGGGTCAAGGCGAGTTGCTCGGTCGTGCCGTCGTCTTTAACAATCTCCACGCTGCACCAGTCCGCGACGTGCGGCACCGCCAGTTGCGCCACACGCGCCAGTGTCGTCGCATAATCGAGTGAACTGGATAGCAGCGCTGTTGCTTCGGACAGAAAGCGTTCTTCCTCTTCCGCCTGTTTGCGCTGCGTAATGTCTTTCGAGACACCGATAAAGCCAGAGACCTCGCCCGCGGCATCGCGCATAAACGTTGTTTTGATATCAACCCAGATAGGCGAGCCGTCCTTACGCCGACCTCTCCATTCGCCAACAAAGTCGTGTCCTTCCGAAATGTCTTCGAGTTGCAAATCCAACTGGTCTGGATTCTGGTCGGGATAAAGCAGCGCGACACTCTGCCCAAACATTTCCTGAGCCAAATAACCAAAGAGCGCCTGAGCACCCTGATTCCAATAAGTCACGCGCCCGTGTTCATCGGTGACGATGACGCTGTCACGCACGTTTTGCAAAATGTTCGCCTGGAAGCGCAGTTGCTCATCGATGCGCTTGCGTTCGGTAATATCGCGCGCAATTGTCGCCGCGCCGATAATGCTCCCGCTCGCTCTTGCGCTGGCACTCGTGGGCCGCGCCCTGCAAACGCAGTCCCCCGGCGGCGAAAGACCTGCTCCCGTA
>JBBSHK010000592.1:0-2332 GCA_038253185.1 Anaerolineae bacterium
ACATGCGCATTACTATCTCGGCGTGCTCTATTCTGCCAAGGGCGATCACGAACGCGCGGCGAACGAATTGAACAGCGTACTTCAAGTCAGCGATAATCCCATTCTCAAAGCGCAGGCAAAAGCGCGCATTCCTGCGGTCACCAGTCCCGCGCAGCTTGCGGCGAATCCGTGAGAATATTTTCTGGAGAATTTTAGAATGTCTGCCGCGAATTGTGGGCAGGCATTTTTGTTTTCGGTCGCAAGCGAATTTGTGATTGACCTCGTGCATGGTCGGCGGTAGGATCGAAAAAGATTGGGCAACACCGGAGAGAGTTATGGACGATCGTATTGAACAGGATTCGTATCGCGTCGAAAAGGACTCGATGGGCGAACTGCAAGTTCCCGCCGACGCGCTGTGGGGCGCGCAGACCCAGCGCGCGATTCAAAACTTTCCAATCAGTGGACTGAAACCCTACCGGGCGTTTGTCTGGTCGATGGCATTGATCAAACGCGCGGCGGCCGAAGTGAATCGCGAGCTCGGTCTGCTCGATCCAAAAATCGCGGACGCCATCGTTCAGGCATCGCAAGAAGTGATGGACGACCGGTGGGGCGACCAATTCGTGGTGGATCCGTTTCAGGCGGGCGCGGGCACCTCGCACAATATGAACCTGAACGAAGTGCTCGCCAACCGCGCCAATCAAATTCTCGGCGGATCCGCAACCGACGCGAAAAAAACCGTCAGCCCGAATGATCACGTCAATATGGCGCAATCCACCAATGACACCATTCCGACGGCGATTCGCCTCGGCGCGCTGTGGCGACTCGACGAGTTGTTGCGAACAATCGACGCCCTCGGGGACGCGCTCGAGGCGAAAGCGCGCGAGTTCGACGACGTCGTGAAATCGGGGCGCACGCACTTGCAAGATGCCGTGCCGATTCGGCTGGGTCAAGAGTTCAAAGGTTATTCCGGCGCGGTGCGCCACGATCGCGAGCGGATCGCGACCGCGGGTGATCGTCTGCGACGACTGGGTATTGGTGGCACCGCGACCGGCACCGGTTTGAACGCGCATCCCGAATATCATCAACGGATGATTGAACGGATAAACGAACTCACTGACTTGAACGTCCGCACGTCGGACAATCTGTTTGAATTGATGCAGTCGCTCGCCGACGTCGCGGATTTTTCCGCCTCCCTGAACACGCTCGCGGTCACACTCACGCGCATCGCCAACGATTTCCGTTTGCTCGCGTCTGGACCTTCGACCGGACTCGACGAATTGCGACTGCCGCCGGTTCAGCCGGGCTCTTCGATTATGCCGGGCAAGGTGAATCCGGTGATGGCGGAAATGTTGAATATGGTCTGCTACCATGTGATGGGCGAAAACGTGATAGTGCAGCTTGCCGCCGCCGCGGGACAACTTGAATTGAATGTGATGATGCCGGTGGTCGCGCATAATCTGTTTCAGATGATGGATATTTTGATTCACGCCATCGACGTGTTCACGACCAAATGCGTTGCGGGTCTCGGCGCGAATCGTGAGAAAGCGGAGGGCTGGTTGGAGAAGAACGCGATTATTGTCACCGCGCTCAATCCCCTTATCGGCTATCTGAAAGGCGCGGAAATTGTGAAAGAAGCATTGGCGCGCAATCTGACGCTGCGCGAGGTGGCGGCGGAAAAAATCGCGCGTGGTGAATTGAAACACAAGGACGAGGGTCGTCCCGTTCAAATGTCCGAAATCGAAGCAGTGCTCGGGGACTTGCGCGCCCTGACCGAAGGCGGGGTGCGGGGCGTCGGCGCAGGCGGCTAGAGCGAACGATCATCGCCTTAATCGGGTTTTCATTTATGCCGGAAAAAAATATCTTTGTATCGCGCTGAAGCGAGACCCGGGCATTTTTCCTTGACAGCCCCAGTTGATTATGCTATCATCGCACGCGCTCAGCAACCCCGAGTGCATTCACTTAAAATTTGGCGCGACCGCGCGCCGGTCAATGTTGAGCAATAGGTGGCAATGTCGCTGCCCGGTCGCGGCGCCCCGTCCTGCGATATTCCGATCGACCCCGGCTGCAAATTATCCTCGACCACAGCCCAACTCGCCACCACGCGAAACAATTGATTGAGTCATACCGTATTCGTAAGAAGGAGCAGTTATGGCAACCAAGATGGTTGAGCAGGTCTCGACGCGAGCCAAGCCGGGTCTGCATCACCGCGACCTCGGCTTGAACGACGAGCAAGTGCTCGAAATGTACTGGGACATTCTGCTGGCGCGACGTCTGGACGAGCGGATGTGGATTTTGCACCGGCAGCACGAAGTCGCCTTTCACATTTCAGGCATCGGGCACGAAGCGTGCCAGG
>JBBSHK010000593.1:0-2330 GCA_038253185.1 Anaerolineae bacterium
AAACCATCGAGCGTTTCTAGAACCTTTGCCCGCAGAGCGCGCAGGTTTTCAATGTAACTGTTGATTTCTGGCAGCATGATCAAGTTCCAAGTTAAAAGTTAAAAGTTAAAGGTTAAAGGTTTTCTCTCTCTCAACTTTTAACTTTTAATTTTCCTAATTCATCACCAATTTATTTCGATAGCGCGCGTAGGTAGCGTAATCAATATACTCGCGCCGCGCGACATACCACGCGGTGCGCGGCGCGCGGTCGCGGCGCTCGACGATTTTTTCACTGGCGACAAATGAGAACACGTCACTGCCCGCGCCCGAGCCGAAGGACACCATCAAAATGCGGTCGCCGGGTTTCGCCACGTCGAGCGTCGCGCTCATCCCGATCATGCTCGCGCCCGCGTAGGTGTTCCCGATTCTGCCGACGAGCAGTCCGGGCAGCACCTGCTCTTTTTCGAAACCCAATTGCTTGGCGGCTTGCAGCGGAAATTTAACATTCGGTTGGTGGAACACTGCCCACTGAAAATCGCGCGGTGTCATTCCGCTCAACTCTAAGAATTTTTCGACCGACTCGAGCGTGTGCCCGAAATACGCCGGCTCGCCAGTGAAACGATTGCCGTGCTCGGGATAATGTTGCCCCGGGCGGCGGAAAAAATCGGGCGTGTCAGTCACGTACGAGTACGACGATTCAAGCACCGCCACAGAATTTTCCGCAGGACCGATAATGAACGCCGCGCCGCCCGCGCCCGCGGTGTATTCCAACGCGTCGTGTGGACGCCCCTGCGCGGTGTCCATTCCAATCGCTAGCGCGTACTCTGCCATCTCGCTGCCGACGAGCGCAATCGCCGCCTGCATCGCCTCCGTGCCCGCCTTGCACGCGAACTGCCAGTCACCCGCCAGCGTCGCGCCGCTCGCGCCAATCGCTTCCGCGACGAGGGTCGAACTGGGCTTGACGGTGTACGGATGCGATTCGCTGCCGACCCACACTGCGCGCAAATTTTGCGGCGCGAGGTCTGCGCGTTTGAGCGCGTTGCGTGCGGCTTCGATGCTCATCGTAATTGTATCTTCGTCGAGCGACGGCACGGACTTTTCTTCGATCGGCAAACCATCTTCACCACTATTCCACATCCGCGCGATCTCTTCCGCGCGAATGCGAAAACGCGGCACATACGCGCCGTAACCGACGATGCCGACATTTCGTTTGGGTTTCATCAATTTTTCCATTTTGTTTCTACCGGAGGTCAACCACAAGGGCTGCCCCTACAAAATCGCCTTTGCGGTTCAAACAATTTTGCGCCGCGCGTGCAATTTCATATGTCCGCGCTGAATGCCTTCGGTCGCGAGCGCACGTAACGCGGCGAGATTTTGCGCGAGTCCCACCGCTACCATGACCGTTGCGAGTTCTTGCGCGGACTCGACATTCAGAATTTTTAGTGCGAGTTGCGCGACTTGGTGCGCTTTGGTCATTCCGCCGACGATACCGACCGCGAGCGGCAGTTCAAGCGCGCCGACGAGATCGCCATTAGCAGCCACATCCCAATTCGTCAGCGCGCGATAATTTCCGTCGCGCGCGGCGTAGGCGTGTGCGCCCGCCTCAATTGCGCGCCAATCATTTCCCGTTGCGAGCGCCACCGCATCAATGCCATTCATCACACCCTTGTTGTGAGTCGTCGCGCGGTACGGATCGATTTCCGCCAGCGCCTGCGCTTGGACAATTCGCTCTGCCACATTCGCGCCGCCGATTAAATCATTCTTAATACGACAATTCGCGCGTGCTAAACGTCTGTCCGATAAATTGGACACGATACGCAGGTTCACGCGACCGCCAGTCAATTCCTCAACGCGCGGCGCGATTTTTTCACACGCCGTATTCACCAAATTCGCGCCCATCGCGTCGCGCGTGTCGAAAAGCAGATGTAGGACAAGCATGGGTCCGACGCGCGTGTCTGGAAATTCGCGCACTTTAATTTCGCGCGCGCCGCCGCCGCGTTTCAAAAGATTCGGATGCGCCTCGTTCGCGAGAGCGAGCAGTTCGTCGCGCGCCGCGAGAATTTTTTCACCTGCGCTGCCCAAGAGCCGACCGGATTTATTTTCAAAAAGAATCTGAATCTGTCCGATTGTGAGTGACTCATCCGCGCTGGCAAAAAATCCGCCGCACTCACGCACGAGCTTTGCCGCATGACTGCACGCCGCGATGACCGATGGCTCTTCGATCACCATCGGAATCAAATAGTCCTTATTATTAATTGTAAAGTTCGCCGCCACGCCCAAAGGCAGGCTGTAAATTCCCACCGCGTTCTCGATTAGGCGGTCTGCCTGTTCCAGTGCAAGCCCGCCAGTCT
>JBBSHK010000594.1:0-2327 GCA_038253185.1 Anaerolineae bacterium
AAATTTTTCGAGAAGGAGGAAAAGTGAAAAGTTCAAAAAGTTTTGTGATCGTACTCGTGGCGCTATTGGGAATAACGCTCGCGGCGTGCGGCGGGGCAACCGCGCCCAGTCCAGTGGCGACCACCGCGAGCACCGGAGCAACCAGCGCGCCCGTGGCGAATACTGCCGCTCCATCGGCGGCAACCAGCGCGCCGTCGGCGAACACGTCTGCGCCGACCGGAGCCGCGACCGTCGCGGCAACCAAACCGCCCGCGCCGACGGCGACACCACCACCGCCCGGAGTGACCGCCGCGCCGGGCGCGCTCAAGATACAATTCTGGCACGCGTTGACCGGCGCGAGTCAGGTGGTCGAGCTGCAAAAATTAGCGGACAAATTCAACGCCGCGAATCCCCAGTACTTTGTCCAGCCGATTCTGCAAGGTAACTATGACCAGACGCATCAAAAGGTGATGGCGTCGATCGCGGCGAATAGCATTCCCGATATGGTGCTCGGAAATCCCGGGGATCTCGCGGATTACAACAATGGCGCGGGACTCGCGCCGCTCGACACTTATATCAACGATGCCAAAGACGGCTTGGGCGATCAGGTCAAAGAGATTGACCCAGCACTCTACTTTGACAAGTTCAACAATCAGACCATCGGCATTTCCAACGGTCGCTCGATTCAGGTAATGTATTACAATGCGGATATGTTAAAAACCGCGGGCTTTGACAAAGCACCGGAGACGTGGGAGGACTTTGACAAAATCTGCGCGGCGGTCAGCAAGCCGCCGGACGTGAATTGTTACGCGTTCGTGCCGAGCGCCTCGACCTTCGCGAATTGGGACTGGACGCGCGGCGGGCAATACGCGAGCGCGGATGAAAAGACCGCGCTGTTCAACGATGCCGGCGGTGTTGCGACGCTGCAATGGTTGAAGAATCAGGCGGACAAAAAGTGGGCGTACCAACCTTCCGCCGCGTTCGGCGACCAAACCGATTTTGGCAATGGCAAAGTCGCGTTCACCTTCGGCTCGAGCGCGGGCTTGCCCTTTTACAGCAAAGCGGTCCAAGGCAGCGCGAAGCCATTCAAATGGAATATCGCGCCAGTGCCGCACGATGCGAATGGGAAATCGTACGTGGACATTTTCGGTCCGAGCATCGGCATCTTTAAAACCACTGCCGAAAAACAACGCGGCGCGTGGCTGTTTCTCAAATCATTGTTGAGCAAAGACAATGCGGTCGAATGGGCGCTGACCACGAATTACTTCCCCGCGACCAAGTCGGCGGCAGACGCGGTCGGCGCGCTCGACCCTGCCACTGTGCAGAATAAAGATTTCGCCGCGGTGCTGCCGCAGTATAAACTGGCGGTGTCATTCCTGCCGCTCGGCAAACGCGAGCCGGTCGGACCCGCGTGGCAAGGTGTGCGCGGCATCATCGCGAATATGCAGACCGCGGTCTTCACCGGCAAATCCGGTCCTGACTTTACTGCGACCGACCCCGCGGGCGCGGCGAAAGAGGGCGTTGACCGCGTGAACAAGGCGCTGTCTGAGTACGGCAAGTAGCAATTCCAAAGAATTCAGGTTGTAAAAATCCGCGCGTTGCTCTTGATCGATCAACGCGCGGACTATATTTTTTCTCCTGTCGTTTTTTACAACGCGTTTCAAAAATGGATCCTTGTAGGAGCGCAATCGGCGGTATCAACGGCAAATTGCCCCAACCTGAACGGGAAAAAACATTTTTGAAACGCGTTATAGTATTATTGTCGATGCATCAAGCTCGAATGGTGCGGCAATAAATCAAAAGCATTACGTGGGTGTCTGACGCAAGCTGAGGCGATAGGCAATAAAGCCGACCACCGCTGCCAAGAATAAAGCGCCAATCACCAAGACAATCAGCAGTAAGGTCTCGGTGCTGCCCAGCCCACGTTGCAACAGATCGGGTGCTGGCAAGGGCGTGAGGGTTGGAGTTGCGGTCGTCGTTTCGGTGGGGGTGTCGGTCGGGGTCGCGGTTGGCGTAGCGGTCGGAGTCACGGTAAGAGTTTGCGTCGGCACATTGGTCAGAGTTTGGGTCGGCGTGACCGCTGTCGCGTTTGGCGACGCGCTGAGAGTTAACGAGGGGGTTGCCGTAATAAAAACGGACGTGCGCGTTCGCACCAGAGTACGCGTTGGCGTGCGCGTCGGGGCGCGCGTGCGAGTGCGCGTCGGCGTCGGTTTCGCGAGCGCGCGATCGATCGAAGGCGCGTTGCCTGTCGTCTGCTCTGCGCTCACCGGCGACGCGACAAACACCAGCCCGCACGCGACAATCAAACCCGTCACAACCGCTGTGAACCACGCGAACACAAACTCACG
>JBBSHK010000595.1:0-2320 GCA_038253185.1 Anaerolineae bacterium
AAATAGGAAACACCTTTGCCCCCTACTTCTTTACGTATCTCCCCGTTTTCCTATTTCCTTATTCGCCTTTTTCTACCCGGTTGCAATCACCACACCCTTTGGTTCCAAATAATAATCGAGCGCTTCGGGTCCGTGCTCGCGACCGAGACCACTTTCCTTCACTCCGCCGAAGGGCATTTCGTCGAAACCGATGTGGAGCGAATTGACCCACACGTTGCCGGCTTCGAGTCGTTCCGCCGCCACACGCGCCCTGACCAGATCGCGTGTGAAAATACTCGCGCCCAATCCGTACGGTGAATTGTTCGCCAGCTCAATCGCTTCGTCCAAATCTTTCACGCGCCACACGGGAAGGGCGGGACCGAATACTTCTTCTTTGACGACGCGCGAATCGAGCGACACCTCCGTCAGCACCGTCGGCTCAAGATAAAATCCCTTGTCAAAGCCATCGCCGCCCGGTCGTTTGCCGCCCGTCAAAACTTTCGCGCCTTTCGACACCGCGTCCGCGACCTGCGCTTCCACTTCTTCGCGCTGCACGTTGGTGTGCAACGGTCCCATCCTCGTTTGCGGATTTTCGCCGGGACCGACCGTCGTCTTTTTCACACGCGCCATTAACATATCCATAAACTCTTCGTAAATCGAATCGAACACGTACAGCCGTTTGACCGCGAGGCACGCCTGCCCTGCGTTGTAAAAACGCCCGACTGCCGCGCCGACCGACGCGCGCTTCAAGTCTGCGTCGTCGCAAACGATCAAGGGGTCGCTGCCGCCGAGTTCGAGCGTGAGTCGTTTGATCCCGCGCCCCGCGATTTCCGCCACGCGCTTGCCCGTTTCCGTTTCGCCGGTGAACGCCACGCGGCGCACTCGCGGATGTCCGACGAGCGCATCGCCGATTTGTGAACCGGGACCTGTGACGACATTCAACACGCCATCGGGCAGTCCCGCTTCTTTCATCATCTCCGCGACTTTTAAGGTGGTGAGCGGCGTCGTGCTCGCCGGTTTCGCCACGACGGTATTGCCCGCGACGAGTGCGGGACCAATTTTCGTCCCCAATAATGTTACCGGAAAATTCCACGGCACGATTGCCGCGCACACGCCGATCGGTTGACGCAGGACAAGACCGTACATCGTCGTATCGGGCAGATTCACGTACGAGCCGCGCAACGTCGGCGCGAGACGTGTGTAGAAACGCATCCCGTGTAGAAAATGATCGATCTCATTTTTCGATTCGCCGAGCGGCTTGCCCTGCTCGCGCGTCAAAAGCAGCGCGAGTTCATCTTTGCGCGCTTCCATCAAGTCAACGCCTTTGAGCACAATGTTCGCGCGCTCTTCGACCGACACCCGCGACCATTTTTTGAACGCGTCGTGCGCGGCATCCACCGCCGCGTTCACTTCATCGACCGTTCCGCGCGGCACCGTATCCACCGTTTCACCGTTCGCGGGATTCTTGACCTCCATTGCCGCGTTGCTCTTCGATTCAATCCATTCACCTGCAATAAACATTTTTGCCATGTCAGTTACCCCCACTCAAGTATTTTGCCGAATATGAAGCGCTTGAATTCTTTTTCTAATTTGCGAACGTGTAAGATTTCACCATCCTCGATGGGGCGAATATCTAATGGCTCAAGGTCGAGCAGCGCAACAGGTACTCCGTTATTGGGAGTATCAAATTCGACAACAAAGGCGACGGTATTGGCGTAACAATGCATTACGACACCAACGTCTCCTTGCTTTAGACCATACTCCTCAATATCGTGGGTCAGAACTACACGATCTAGTTCTTTGATCCATACCTCTTCTGCTTTCTCACTCATTCTCCTCGATACTCACCCTCTTGCTTATCCTCAACCGTTCCGATGACTACCGCTTTACTCTCCATATAATGGTCGAGCGCCTCGCTGCCGTGCTCTTTGCCCACGCCGCTCTGTTTGAATCCACCGAACGGCAGTTCATCATAAATAATTTGCGCGGAATTAATCCAGGTGTAACCCGCTTCGAGTTGCTCTGCCGCGCGTGTGGCGCGATTCAAGTCGCGCGTCCAGATGGATGAACCCAAGCCGTAGATGGAATCATTCGCCCGCGCGATGGCTTCGTCCAAATTTTTCACGCGCACGATCGGCAGCGCGGGACCGAAGACTTCTTCGCGCAGCATCCGCGAATCGGGATCGACCTCGGTCAACAACGTCGGCGACAAATAATTTCCGCGCTCGAATCCATCACCGCGCGGTCGCGTGCCCCCGACCAAAATTTTCGCGCCGCGCGCTCGCGCGTCTTCCACCTGCGCCTCGATTTCTTCGCGCTGCGCGTTCGTGTGCATCGGTCC
>JBBSHK010000596.1:0-2312 GCA_038253185.1 Anaerolineae bacterium
CATCGCCGAACGCACCGACCATCACATTCGCCATTAGTTTTTCGTGCGACAGCAATTCCATCACACCTGCCGCATAAGCGACGGCGCTGCTGCTCACCAGCGGCGCGATAAAGCGCGTCTGCCGCGTGTCATATTCTTCGGGGTAGCCCTGTCGCTGGTAGGCGCGCCGCAAATGGTCTTGCGCGAGCGGCAGCGCGGTTGGATCGCTCACCGTCACAACCGGCGGAATCGCGCTCACGGCGGCGCGGTCCGCCAAAAAGTCGAGCGTGTCCAGTCCTGCCATTGTGTCCGCCGTCGCCGCCGTACCGACACCGGCTACACCGATAGAGACGTGAATGGGCTGCCCTGCCTCTGCCGCACGCGCCAATAAATTTTTCAGCGCGTCGTATGCCGCAATCGGTCGCAGCGCCGGCAGCGGGGGATCCCCCGCGCGCCGCACAAAATAAGCGAATGCCGAAATGAACAGCAAAAAAAGCGCGAGTGCGCGCGGGTCAGTAATCGCGGACGAATTTAGGAGACTCGACAGGACTTGCATATTAGATTAATGCCAAAAAGCTCAGATGCTCTTGGTGCTCGAAGCGCCGAGTTCCGTTTCCAGTCGGGCGAGCAGTCGCTCGATACCAGTCGGCTCTTCCAACAAGAGCGCCAGGTCGCGCGTGAATTGGTCGTCACCGAAAAAGCTGACGAACGGCTGAGTGGCGAATAGAAATTGACTTGCCAAAAATCCCAGCGGCGCGTGCATTTGCAAAAAAAGAATGGCGGGCGCTCGCAGCCTCCACGTGTCCACGCGCTGCACGATCCGCTCAATTAATTCGTCACGGCGGGCGGGGTTGAGGGACATCATTGGACAAGCTATTTTTCGCCGAATTTGATGGAGTAGGGACCGCGCGCGCTCGCGCGCGAATTTGAAAAAAGTATAGCACAAGTCAATTCGATTTTCTACCCCCAGTAGTCCCATTCGCGCGACGAAGGCTGAAAGAGGCACCAAGAACGATGACGGCATGACAGCAGGGCGAGTCCAAATCGGAGTTGGTGCGAGCGAATCAATATATGACTTGTTTCCCCTTGTCAAACGCATCGCCGCGCCTTACAATCATTGTGTTATCGGGGACGCGTTATTTGGAGGGGTGGCGGATAACGCGCTCAGAGGCACACTTGATGGATTATCGGCTCGACGAAAAAGGCAAATATTACACCACGCGCGTCACCAAACGTTCCGCGCAAATCCTCGCGTGCGCGCAGGGCACACTGATTTCGGGCTTGATGCATCTGACACTTGAAAATCGCATCAAGGACGAATTGAATAGCAGCGACCGTTTTTTTGCAATCACGAATGCCCAAGTTCGCGAAATGAGTTCGGGCAAATTATTGTACGAGAGCCAGCTGCTGGTTTTGAACAAGGATCAATTGAACTGGGTCCTCCCTATTGACGAATCAAATGAATCTTCAAACCCCGGCCACGATACATCCGGTCCTTAGCACTGATCGCGCGCAGCCGCGCGCGCCCCAGACTCTGGCAGAGACGGGTCTCCCGACCAACTTTCTAACCGACCTCGCCCTCAAGATTATTTATTTTGCGGGGGAAATGTCCGCGCAGGCGGTCGCCGACGCGCTGAAACTTCCGTACGCCCACATTGTCGAACATCTGCTCACGTTCCTCGTCAAAGAGGAATTGGTTGGCATCACGGGCGCCACGGGTTTTGGCGAACGCGGCTATACTTATGTTGCCACCGCAAAAGGCGGCGCGAAGGCGCAAGAGATTTTCGCGCGCTCGCAATATGCCGGACCCGCGCCGGTCTCATTGGAGCAATACAACGCGGTGACGCGCAATCAATCGGTCGGCGATGTCATTGTCGGACGTGATCAGGTTCGCGAGGCGTTCAAAGATATTGTGATCTCGGATACGATGCTGCGCCGCGTCGGTCCCGCCGTAAATTCCGCGCGCTCGATTTTTCTCTACGGTCCTCCCGGAAACGGTAAGACGACGATCGCAGAACGAATCGCGCGGCTGCTCGCCGGTCGCGTGCATATTCCCTACGCGGTGCATGTCGATGGTCAGGTCATCCAGGTATTTGATTCGTTGAATCACGTGCCGCTGCCGCCGGAGCTGGCGAGCGAATTTGGCGCAGAGGGGGCGCGCGCGGATGAACGCTGGGTACGGTGTCATCGTCCCTTTATTATTGTCGGGGGCGAGTTGACGCTCGAGACCCTTGACCTCGTTTTTGATCCGGTGACGAAATTGTACGAAGCGCCGTACCAGATGAAAGCGAATGGCGGAATGTTTTTGATCGACGACTTTGGACGGCAGCAAG
>JBBSHK010000597.1:0-2308 GCA_038253185.1 Anaerolineae bacterium
GAATCTGAGAAGATTGGGTTTTGACATCGCGGACGTACAACTGACCGCCTCACTCGCGCCAAGCACCTCCATCGTCGTCTATCACTCCAAACCCGCGACCGTACAGAAATTGTTGTCGGCGCTGCATCTCCACGCCGACAGCGTTCGTACCATTTCTGATCCAAGCGCGACCACGGATATTCAGATCAATCTCGGGCGCGACTATACTCCTTGCCAGCGGTGAGCCGCGCAGCGAGCCGCCTCCGATAAGCGGGATCACTCTCAAGGCGGCGTGCTATAATACACGCGCGAGCATGCCTACCAATTTTTCGCGAATCTCTGAACGCGCGTTTCAAGTTCTCTCAACGCGCCCCGACCCGCTCGGGGTTCTCTCCACCACCGCGCGAGTGAACCTTGGCGCGCGCAAAGTGGCAATCGATTTGCGCCGCATCGAATCTGTCGCGCAGGTGTTGAGTTTGCGCGAGCTTCCCATCCCGGCGTGGAATTACAATCATCATTTTTTTGATAGCACCGAAAAGACGCTCACCTATCTGTTCCTACTTGACGCCTTGAATTTTTCTTTTTGGGGTGAACCGCGCTGGAGCGTAACCATCGGCAAAACCAAACTGGACGGCTATTGGGCGCTTGCCGCCTCGCTCAAACGCGCGGCGAGTGAAAACGAACGCGTGCTCGACGCGAATTTTCTCGCAGAGGTCTCGCCGCGCGAATTGCTCCACAGTTTGCGCGGGCGCGGTACGATTCCAATGTTGGTCGAACGCTGGCGTAACGTTCAGGAACTCGGGCGCGTACTGCGCGACCACTTTGGCGGGCACCCCGCACGGGTCGTCTCGGCAGCCGAGCAAGACGCGCCGCGACTCGCGCAGATTATTGCGGAACATTTTTCCTCGTTCAACGATACCACTGTGCATGAGCAACACGCGGTGAACTTTTTCAAACGCGCGCAGCTTGTGGTCGCGGACATTTGGGGCGCGTTCGGCGGGAAAGGCTGGGGCGAATTTCGCAATCTGTCGGACCTGACTGCGTTCGCCGATTACAAGTTGCCCCAAATTCTGCGGGCATGGGGAATTCTCAAATACAGTCCATCACTCGCGCGTCGCGTCGATCAAAAGCGAGAGCTGATGAAAGACGGCACCGAAGAAATTGAAATTCGTGCGGCGACCTTGTGGGCGGTCGAGTTTTTGCGCGAGGCGCTGGCAAAGCGCGGACGGGTGGTCACCAGCGTGCAGATGGACTGGTTTCTGTGGCAGAGCAGCCAGGGCGCGGCTCGAGGCAAAAAACCATACCATCGCGTGAGGACGATTTATTATTAGGGTTGAAGCTTAAAGCTTCGATCTAATTTAGCTTTCAACTTTCAACTTTCAACTTTTAGCTTGCACCTCCCTCAATGTCCGACTATTTTGATTTCAAGATTTATGCGCGTGATCCGCACTCGCGCGCTCGCGTCGGTGTGATTTCCACCGCGCACGGCGACATCGACACTCCCGCATTTATGCCGGTGGCGACCCAAGCCTCTGTAAAAGGTCTCAGCTCGGAAGACCTGCTCGCGCTCGACGTTCAACTACTCATCGCAAATACTTATCATTTGGCGCTGCGTCCCGGCGCACAAAACATCGCGCACTTGGGTGGGCTGCATCGGTTTATGAATTGGCAGCGCGTGATCTCGACGGACAGCGGCGGCTTTCAGGTTTTCAGTTTGGGCGCGGCGATTCGTGACGGCGTCGGCAAGATCGCGGACATTTTCCCGGACGAAGATGAAAATCGAAGACGACGCGGCACTCCACTATCCAGCGACCCGAATGCGCCAGTGCCACTTTGCAAAATAGACAACGACGGGGTGACCTTCAGTTCGCACCTCGACGGCGCGCGGATTCGACTCACGCCCGAACGTTCACTGGAGCTTCAGCACCAACTCGGCGCGGATTTTGTGCTCGCATTCGACGAGTGTACGTCGCCACTCGACTCGTACGAGTACACGCGCGAGGCGTTGGCGCGCACGCATCGTTGGGCGGAACGTTGTCTTGAACAGCATCGCCAAACGCGACGCGAGCATCAGGCGATTTTTGGAATTGTGCAGGGCGGCGCGTATCGTGACCTGCGCGAAGAGTCTGCCGCTTTCATCGGTGGGCTGCCGTTCGACGCGCTGGCGATAGGTGGTTCGCTCGGTCGCTCAAAAACCGATATGCACGCGATCCTCGATTGGACGATTCCGCGACTGCCCGAGGAGAAACCGCGACACCTGCTCGGGATTGGTGAGCCGGAAGATATCATCGAATGTGTCCAACGCGGGATCGATTTGTTCGACTGCGCC
>JBBSHK010000598.1:0-2305 GCA_038253185.1 Anaerolineae bacterium
AGATTTTTGCGTCGCGAGTGCGCCCGCCGCGCAATTGGCGCGCGGTGGTATTCATTCCTGAGCACGCGCTCTCGACCAAACTCGCGCGCAAGCTTCTGCCGAAAAAAATTTCGCGCGAGGATGCGGTATTCAATATCGGACGCGCGGCGCTATTGGTGAATGCGTTCGCGCAAGCTGATGCCAGTCAACTCGATCTCGCGACGCAAGACCGGTTACATCAACCGTACCGCGCGCGGTTAGTAAATGGGATGGATGAAATGTTCGACGCCGCGCGGCGCGCGGGCGCGCAGGGTGTGGCGCTCAGCGGCGCGGGTCCTACGCTGATTGCATTCACAGAAACAGGTGGAGAGGAGATCGCACGCGCTTTTGAAAAAACCGCGCGGCGTTTGGAAATTCGCGGCGCGGCGCGCGTGGTTCGTCTTTCCGCGCGCGGCGCATCATTCCGCATTGTGTGAGCGGCGGAACTAACTGAGCGCGCGCAGCGTCTGATTGGCGATGAAAACACTAACGCTGCAAAGTTTTTTTCTGCTGCTCGTCCTGGGCGCGAGTGTCGTCGGATGCGGAGCCCAATCCGTTTCCGCGGTGGCGACGCCGACGGCTGCGCCGACGAACACCGCGGAAATGAAACCGGCTCCGCTGCCAACTCCAACGCGAGGTCCTGAAATGAGTGATCCCAGATTCGAGCCATTGATCGTACAAGCGCGCGCGGATTTGGCGACGCGGCTCGGTGTCAGACCTGAAGTAATTGATTTGAAAAAAGCCGAAACCGTGCAGTGGTCCGATTCAAGCCTCGGCTGTCCGCAACCGGGCTATTTTTACGCGCAGGTGATCACGCCCGGATTTTTGATTGTGCTCGACTCTGGTGGTAAGGAGTACTCGTACCACAGCGACGGCACGCGAATATTTTTGTGTGAAAAGAAATAACTCCTCCCCTTATCAAGGGGAGGAGAGATGGTTCGCTTATGGCGCGCATCAATGCGCGTTTTTATTTCGCGATGGGGGGAACACGCGTGTGCCAATCGGTCACGCGTTGATATTGGTACGCCGCTTGCAGCAATAACGCTTCGTCCCATTTCCGCGCGACCAACTGCAAGCCAATTGGCAAACCTTCCCGCGAAAAGCCGCAGGGGATCGAAATCGCGGGAAACCCCGTGAGATTGAACGGCGCGGTCAAGGCAGTGAGATGCTGCGACATCATTACCGCATCTTCTCCGACAAGCGGCGCGACGACCCGCGTGGTGGGCGTGACCAACAAATCGACGTCGTTAAAATAAATTTCCAGCGCGCGGATCAAGCGCGCCTGTCTCCGGCGAGCGCGGACGTAATCCGCGGTCGTGGTTGCCGCGCCATTCTGCAAACGCTTGAGCACATCCGCTCCATAATCTTCCGCGTGCGCCTCGAGATTGTCGGAATGAAATACTGCGGCTTCTGCCCCTAACGCCACGCGGTTCGTGAGGAATAATTCTTCGGCGAAAGGCATTTCCTTTTCGACCCTCGTCGCGCCACAAGCGGCTAGCACACGCGTGCCCGATTCCACCCCCGCCAATATTTCTTCATCCACCTGCGCGTTGAAATAACCGCCCGCCTGCGCGACGCGAATTCCCTTCAGCGATTGGTTCAGACTCGCGTTATAGTCGGGCACCGACACATCGACCGAGGCGGGATCGAGCGCGTCATAGCCGGCGATCGCTTGGAGCATCAGCGCAACATCTTCGGCGGACTGTGCGAGCGGTCCCACGTGATCCATCGACCAACTCAGCGGAATCACGCCGCGCAAACTCACGCGCCCGTAAGTCGGTTTCAGACCGGTCACGCCGCACAGCGCGGCAGGAATGCGAATTGACCCGCCGGTGTCGCTGCCCAGCGCGCCGACACACAAACGCGCCGCGACCGCTACCGCCGAGCCGCCGCTCGAACCGCCGGTGACGCGTTCCACATTCCACGGATTCGCCGCGCGTCCGAAATGCGGATTGTCGTTCGTGACGCCGTACGCCCATTCGTGCAGATTTAACTTGCCGAGCAGCACCGCGCCCGCCGTGTGCAACCGCGTCACGACGTCGGCGTCTTCGGATGGAATCCGCTCGCGCAAAATTTTTGAACCGGCGGTGGTACGCACACCGCGCGTGTCGAATAAATCTTTGAGCGCGAGTGGAATCCCGTGCAGCGCGCCGCGAACTTTGCCTTTTTTACGTTCTTTGTCCAAATTTTCCGCAATTTGCAGCGCATCGGGATTCACCTCAAGGACGGAATGTAGTTTCGGGTCGATTTCCTTGATTCGTTCAAGATATTTTTCGGCAAGTTGTCG
>JBBSHK010000599.1:0-2298 GCA_038253185.1 Anaerolineae bacterium
AGGAGCCGGTACGACCACTTTTTGGGGCAGGGTTTGAATTGCTTCAGCCATCATCTACCTCCGCTACTACCAACTTTGATGCGTGGGTCGAGAAAACCATAGACGACATCGACACTCAGATTGGCGACGGCGACGAGAGCCGCATAGACAATCGTCAGCGCAAGAATAATCGTATAGTCGCGGCGGCTGATCGATTCGACGAATAGTCGCCCTATACCGTTGACACTGAATTGAGTCTCAATGATGAACGAGCCGGTCACGAGACCCGCCAGCGCGGGGCCAATAAAGGTCACCACCGGAATCATTGAATTCTTGATAATGTGACGCACCACCACCATACGTTCGGCGAGACCTTTGGCGCGCGCCGTGCGAATGTAATCTTGTCGCATCACCTCGATCACACTGGCGCGGGTGAGGCGCGCGATGTAGGCGGCGGTCGGAATGCCGAGCGTGACCATCGGCAAAATCCAGGACTGCCAGCGCTCCCAATAATCGACTTCAAGGACTTTGATGACCCCGAGCCAGACCGCAAACACCAGAATGAAAAAGATGCCGAGAACAAAATTTGGAATTCCGTAGCCGATAGTTGCAACGAAAAGACTGGCATTATCGACCAGTGTGTTCTGTTTCAACCCGGCGATTAGTCCGAGCGGAAAACCAAACGCCAGCGCAAAGAGCATGGCAAGGAGTCCGAGAAACGCGGTGGTGCCAAAGCGACTCTGCCAAACCGGCACATCGCGTGGGGTACCGAACAAGATATCGTTCACCTGCTGCCCACGATAACGGTACGACGGACCGAGATCGCCATGCAGCAATTTGACCATATAAACTTCGAATTGCCCGTTGAAAAAATCTCCTGTCGCTTGCAGTGGGCCTTTGCCGCTGCTCATTGCTTCTTGTGCCGCGGGTGCATTGAAAAAGAGAGGCAAGTCCAAGCCAAACTGCCGATTGAGAACCGCTTGGACGCGCGGATCGCTGGTGCGGCTGTCCGGGTTCACATCCCACGGTCCGCCGGGCGTCGCGTGCATAATGATGAACGTGATCAAGATCACGCTAAAGAGGACCGGCACCAGCCAGAGAATACGGCGCACAAGGTATTGGCTCATTTGTTACCTCACCCACTCAACTTGATTGCTGTAATGATAATTCATCGCTAGAGTAACATCAGGTCGACTACTCCTCTTAGCGAGGAGTAGTCGACCGATTTTCCTACAGCACTATCGTCATCGCAAAGTTCTACGAGAACTTATTGCTTGGGATAAGCTGCGGGCACTTTGGAGAGATCGACGTCGTACGTCCACACCGGACCCCATTCACCGGGCCACTCGGCATCACTAGAGCTAGGGTGATCCTTCGGACCCATCACCCAGGAGTGAATTAGCGCAATGTTCTCCGAGTAGTTCGAGAACGCGGCGGGCACGTCCGCCATCAGGATATCCTCCGCCTCTTGATAGAGCTTGAGCGACTTGTTAAAGTCAAGCTCAACATCGGCTTGGTGCAACTTGGCATCGAGATCCTTGTTGCAATAGCCATAGCGCTTGGAGAACGCGCCGCAGACCCAGTAAACGCTCAGCCAGTTTTGCGGGTGCGGATAGTCCTGAATCCAGCCTTGGCGCGAGATTTGCGGATTCGTCTTGACATCCTTCGTCAACGCGGTCGCCACGGTTGGGTCCACCGGGTCGAGCGTGATTGGGCAGCCAAAAACCTTGACCAGGTTACCGGCGATAAACTGATAGCGCGCGTGGTTAGCGGGCGACGCACCATAGGTGAGCTTCAGATCGCCTAACTTGGCGCAGTCCACCTTCGGCTTGTCCGCTGTGCTGTCTTTCGCGGCATAACCATTGTTCACCAAAGTCATGACTGCCGCTTTCGCGTCAGTGGCGGGCACGCCGGGCTTGTCGGGCTGGGCACCGGGAACACCGGGCGGGACCCAGCGCGTGTAGGGCTTGCCAACGCCCTTGTTCACATCGCGAATGTAACCTTCGCGATCGAACGCCTGCGAGAATGCGGCACGAACGTTCTTGTCGTCGAACGGCTTGCGAGTGTTGTTGAACGCGATCGCCGTCGTAATCGCGGCGGCATAGCGAGCTTCTTCTGCCTTGAGGGTAGCATCACCTTCGATCGTGTTGATACGGCTGGCATCAATGTTAGCATCAATGTCCAGTTCACCCTTCTTGTATGCCTCGAGAATAACGAGGTCGTCTGGATTGTAAATCAACTCGATGCGATCCAGCTTGGACTTGCCGCGCCAGTAGTTCGGATTCGGAACAAAGACGATTTTCTTGCCCTGTTCCATCG
>JBBSHK010000600.1:0-2294 GCA_038253185.1 Anaerolineae bacterium
CGAAGCGGCGCAAGGTCAAACCGAAGCGGATATGGTGAGCGAACTGATTCGCCTGCGCCATCACGTCGCGGGTGAAGTGAAAGAAGATGCTGACTGGGAACAGTTGCTGCAAGATGTACGCAAGCGCTGCCTCGGATTGGTCAACGAATATTTTCGCGTGCGCTTGCTTGGCTTGCCGCAGATCGAGACGTTCGTCGCGGGACTAAAAGGGACGGAATAACGCTCGAAAGCTAGTGGAGATGAACGTCCTTGTCATTTCGAGCGCAGCGAGAAATCTCTTCGCCGCTGAGATCTCTCCTCGCCGCGCTCGTCGAAATGACAGTCTCGCTCCTCGAATTTTGACGATCCGAAACACCCAACCTATTGACACGGCTTGGCTTTAGTGCTAGAATATTAGCACTCTCGTCTGTAGAGTGCTAACTTATTTATCGCCTGTTTTCAAGCTGTTTTTCGCAATAATTGTTGCGGATTTGGAAACGGGCTTGTTATTTTGCTATGGAAATGACCGAACGCCGACGACAAATCTTGGGACTGGTCGTGCGCGAGTACATCAAGACCGCACAGCCGGTTGGCTCTGAGGCATTGGCGCGCCTGAAGCTTGGCGTCAGCTCGGCGACGATTCGTAATGAGCTTGCCGCGCTAGAGGCGGAGGGCTTTTTGACCCACCCGCACACGTCTGCCGGTCGCATGCCGACCGAGAGAGGCTATCGTTATTTCGTCGAAAGTGTTATGGATGAATTTGAGTTGTCGCCGATCGAGCAGCGGATGATCAGTCATCAGTTCCATCAGGTCACATTGGATGTCGAGCAGTGGATGCGGCTTTCGGCAGCGGTGCTCGCACACACGTCGCATACCGCTGCGCTGGTCACCGCGCCGCGCGGACCCGAATCGCGCTTCAAACATCTCGAATTGATCGGGATCAGCGACAAGGTTGCGATGCTGGTGCTCGTGTTGCAAGAGGGCACGGTCAAGCAGCAGATGTTGAATTTATCTCAGCCGCTGCCGCAGGAGGAATTGCGCCGCATCGCGAATCGACTGAACGATTATTTCGCGGGACTGAATTCGGCGCGGTTACACGCGCGCGCGCGCGACCTAACCGATTTCACCGCGACCGTCGCGGAAACCATCGCGTCGTTGATGGAGCAATTGGACCAGCGTACTTCGCGCGAAATTTATCGCGATGGACTGCTGGACATTTTCCGTCAGCCCGAATTCGCCGCGGTGGACCGGATGCAGCAACTGCTCGAAATGTTCGAGCAACACAACCTGCTCGAAGATATGATGCTGAAGCTCGCGCCGAATCAGGGCGTGCAAGTCATCATCGGACGCGAGGGCGGGCACGACGAATTCAATGATTACGCGATGGTGCTCGCGCGCTATGGCGTCGAAGGTGAAGCCAGCGGCATCGTCAGCGTCTTTGGTCCGATGCGAATGCCCTACCCCCTCGCGGTCAGTACAGTGAAATATGTTTCCAGTTTGCTGGATGATTTGATGTTGAGATTTTATGGCGGAAGATAACCCTACCCTGCCTCCCCTTATTAAGGGGAGGAGAGGAGGGGTGTGGAGGAATGAATGACTGAAGAAAAAAATGATATGCCCGCAGACGGGCGTCCGAATGGGCAAGAGACTCAGGAAGTTGAAACTATCGCGCCATCGCTTGAGCAACAGTTGGACGAAGAGAAGAAACGCGCCGCCGAATATATGGACAGTTGGCGGCGGAGCGTCGCGGAATTTTCAAATTACAAAAAGCGCAGCGAAAAAGAAAAAGCGGAGTACGGACAATTCGCCAACGCGGTGTTGATTGGCAAGCTGTTGGATGTGATGGATGGATTCGACGCGGCGTTCCGCGCGATTCCGCAGAATTTTAGAAATGAGCCGTGGGTCGAAGGAGTACGCCTCGTCGACCAAAAGTTGCGGCGCGTGCTGGAAAGCGAAGGCGTGAAACCGATCGAGGCAGAAGGGAAAGAATTCGACCCGAATTATCACGAAGCAGTACATTACGAGCCGAGCCCCGGTCAGCCGGAAGGTCGCGTGCTGAGTGAATTCCAGCGCGGCTATATGCTCGGCGACAGAGTGCTGCGCCCGACGCGCGTCAAAGTCGCGAAAGGCGAAGCGCAGAGTTAGAAGTTAAAAGTTGAATGTTATAGGTTTCACTTCGCTATCCAACCTTCAACCTTCAACTTTTAACCTTGAACCTGATTTCGACAGAGGAGAAATTATACAATGGGAAAAATTATTGGTATCGATTTGGGAACGACGAATAGTGTGGTGGCGGTGATGGAAGGCGGCGAGCC
>JBBSHK010000601.1:0-2291 GCA_038253185.1 Anaerolineae bacterium
AACCCGCGTGATGATTTCATCGGGCACGTCGCGCGTTTCAAAATCACGAATTGAGCGTAAGGTGCGAATCGCTTCAAATGTATCCATAATTGCTTCAAGGTTAAAGGTTGCAAGTTAAAGGTTAAAATACCAATGGTAACTTTTCACTTTCAACTTGCAACTTTTAACTCAGATCGTTATCGGCTGACCCTGATTGTAACCGCCGATGCGCTTGATAGCGCGGGCTTGGGCAATGCGTTCTTCGGCGAGACGGTCTGCCGCGAGATACGTCGGAATATTCTGCGCTTTCGAAATCGCAATCACCTGTTGCATTCGTTCGTAAATCTTCGCGACCTTTGCCATCCCGCGCTTGGCATTCACCTCGCCCCACAAACGGTCGGTGTCGAATACAGTGCCGCCCGCGTTCGCGATGTAATCAGGCGCGTACAAAATTCCGCGCTGCTGAATTTCCGCGCCGTGTCGCGGTTCGCGCAATTGATTGTTCGCCGAGCCGCACACGATTTTCGCGCGCAGCGCAGGAATGGATTCATCGTTCAGAATCGCGCCGAGCGCGCAGGGGCAATAAATATCTACATCGGCATTAATCACATCACGCGCATCTATTGCTTTCACATTGAAATCGCTCGCGACCTGCTCGACCTTTTGCGGATCAATATCGGCGACGCGCACGTCCGCGCCCTCTTTGACGAGATACTCGACCATCGGATAACCGACCGCGCCGAGTCCTTGCACGATCACACGTTTGCCTTGCAGCGATGTCGAGCCGTACACTTCTTCCGCGCACGCCTTCATCGCTTGCAGCACGCCGAACGCGGTCGCGCCGCCAATCGGTCCCGCGCCGCCCGATTCTTGCGAGAGCGTGATGACGTACGGCGTTTCCGCGCGGATGTGATCCATATCTTGCAGCGTCGTGCCGACATCTTCGCCCGTAAGATATTCGCCGCGCAAATTGTTGATGAAACGACCGAGCGCGCGAAAAAGCATTTCGCTCTTTTGCGTTTTCGGATCGCCGATGATGACGACCTTGCCGCCGCCGAGATTCACGCCCGCCGCCGCGTACTTGTACGTCATCCCGCGCGCAAGCCGCATCGCGTCTTCCATCGCATCCCAATCGGACTCGTAGGTCCACATGCGCGTGCCGCCAGCCGCGGGACCGAGCACCGTGCTGTGAATCGCCAGTACCGCGCGCAGCCCCACATCTTCATTTTGCCAGAGCAGGACTTTTTCGTAACCGTACTGTTGCATGTAATCGAAAATTTTCTCGGTCATTCATTTGTCTCCCTGTCCTATTCCTCTTCTTCTACAACCCATTCCTCTTCGGGTATCTCAGCAAGAGCAATAAGTTTATGGCAGAAACTTTTGACCGCCGCACTCGATAGATTCGTATATAGCCACCAACCATTCGAAAGTTGACGGTGAGTATATCGTGTCTCATCCTTAAAGAAATAGTTTGGCATCGCTTCCACAATGGAGTCAAAATTGTCTACCCATTTGGAGACCGTTTCTGCAGTATAGAAAGCAACATCGCGCCATGATTCCACACGAATGTTTGTGCCCAGCAGCGTGAGCAATCTCGGCGCTGTCCCTTTACCACCTGTTGATGGAGGAGGGTCACCAAAAGCGGGCCAGATATCTAATATAACCTTTGACAAATAATCTGCACGCGCACGGATAGACTTGTCATTCCACTTGGATGGGGCAGACAAGAAATAAGCGCGATTCAATTGCAGTCCGTGACCAGTAAGACGTGCTTTTTTCTCTTCGAACGGCTCATTCGATAGAGAGGTATTCCATCCCTGAGTAACAAGCGTCAAGTTACCGAGGGTGTTAAGATAATCTCTGTAAATCTCGTCCCAGTTCGCGCCAATATGCTTCTTCCATGTTTCACTTAAAGTCTGAGGCATAATATGCTCAATGGTAGCCGATCCTTCGAGGACAGTATGGGCATCGCTACCAGCCGAAAGTTGCCGATTAATGGTTTCAAGTACGAGCGTAGTTTTCTCACGCGCTTGCGTACCCTTATACATGCTCTCAGTATAGAGTGCCTGCCTTATTTTGGAGTCACTGGGGTAATTTCTCACGAGAAGTGCTTGCTTTAGCGAAACGGAGAATTGGCTCAAATCCAGAACTCCTATTAGAGTAGGGAACATTTTGTTCATGTAATTTGTGGGCTCGCCCGCTAAATATCGGCGGACCAGATAGTTTTCAAGAGTTTGAAGTCCCTCCAGGAAATCCTCCTCGCTGATGCTGGATTTCTGCCGCGCGTTGTACATGGCAAGAAGAAAAGGATA
>JBBSHK010000602.1:0-2283 GCA_038253185.1 Anaerolineae bacterium
TCGCGGCGCGCGCGCGCTGCAAGATGCTCGAATCAAAAACGCTGGCGAACATTTCGGGGAAGAGGGTGAAGATGTCAAAGCGCATAGTGCCGCGCGTTATTGTAGCATAAACGAGGATGGCGTACGCGCCTTATCCTATAAAACTTCCCCCCACCCCCGGCTTGGCAAGGAGGGGAGGAGCTAGTTACATCGCAATTGTTTTTCAAAATAAAACGAGGCGGGAAATTTCCCGCCTCGCATATTTACGCGAATCCCGTTCCGGCTATTGCAATTTGTTACAGTCGTAGGAGGTGATGCCATTCGAGCCGAACGGGGTAAATACCGAGACCGCCAGATGCGCGCCGGTCGCGCTGACGAGCGCCATACCTTCATAGTTCGGAAAATTGGCAAGCTCCGGAAATGTAGTGCTCGACATCGTGATCGTGTTCAAGCGATTCGCCGCGATGCTAAAAGTCTTGGTGGCGATCTGCGCGCCAGTGGTTCCATACAGGGTAACCGCGACGTTAGCGGTTGCCGCATCCGTATTCAACACATTGATCTTGGAAGTTTGCGAGGAATTGTGAAAGGTGTCGCCGCACGCGAACTTGGCGCCGAGCTGACTTGCAGGAATCGCGCCGGTGCCAAAGAGTTTCGCGCCGCTCACTTGCGCATCCACTGCTATGGCAGAAATCACGCTCACAGTAGAACTGATCTTGATGGTGCCCTTATAGTTCGTCGACGCAAGCACCGTTGAGTTCTTGGTCGAAAAGCTCGCCATACCGTTGGGCGGGACCCCCGTTTGCGAACGGGTCGCGATGGGTGTGCCCGCGCTATTGTAATATTTTACAGTGAGGTCGGTAGGCGCGCCGCCATCGTTGCGAATGTAAAGTTCCGTCCAGTTGATTACCGCGCCCGTGGTCGAATTGACCAGCCTCTCGGCATAGCTCACAAAGAGGTTCTTGTCATCGTCATTGCTCGTCATCGCGCGGAACGACGCGGTATCTTTATTGAACAAGGTCTGCTCGCTCGCCGCGAGGGGCAAACCCAAACTGCCCGTTAGCATAGCGGTGCCAACAAAAGTCGATGATTGGAAAATGTTGTTCGTATCAAAGTAATAGGACGAGAGCGCAGGGACTGCCGTCGCGACTGCGGTAGCGACCACCGTTCCTGCATTGTTGTACAAAGTCAAGGTAATATCTTGCGATGAGTTCGCGGTGTTCTGTGCCGCGACAATGCTCTTTTGTGTATCGACCGCGAGGTGTCGCACGAAGGGCAAAATGAGTGTGGCGTTTGGAGAATGGCTCCCCTCGTACGCATCACGCGCCGTGTTTGTGCCATTGGCATCGGTGACGATGACTTGCACATTCTTGTCTGCGGACAGGACCGCCGAGCACTGGCAGGGGCTGGGCACGCCGGTCAGCGCCTTCGCCACCGCGCCATTTTGCGGCACGGTGAAGGGCGTGCTATCCCAGACCTGAACCCCCGTCTGATTATAAATTTTGATTTGGACGGTGGCGATGGATGTATCGGGATTGAAAACGAAAAGGCGTGAGGTCATTGGTCCGGGCGTCACAGCCGACACAATCGCCGGCGCGGCAAGATCCGCGCTGTCGGCAGAATTCGCATCGGGCGAAGTGTCGCTGCTCGATTCTACAGGAACAGGAGTTGCTGTCGCCGCCGGCGCGCGGGTCTGCGTTGCCGCAGGCGCCGTGTTCGGGGCAGCGGGAGTTTGCGCGGCAAGCGGCGCGGCGGCGGCGAGCGAGGACAGCGCCAACATTGAGATAAGGAGCAACAGCCCCATTCCGATTACAAAAACTTGCTTCATTTAACTCCTTGCGGTGTGCGAGGACTGAGCCTCGTTGGCGAGTTCCTGATCTTTTACGGCAGCGCGCCCAGTATATTCGCGCAGCACTTGTGCGTCAATAGTACAACAGTGTGGCGAAGCGCTGACAAGTCACGCTGAGGTCATTGCGAGCGAATCAGCCCGAACTCGGTTCGGGCGCAATCTCGTCGTGTTGCTTTATAGAGATTGTCGCCATCAACTCAGCTGCACACGTTCGAATGAAAGTAACAAACCCGATGCGCAAGTTTTTCTGTAATTTCGAGCGAAGCGAGCCCCGCGGTCCCTCGGGGTCTGAGGGAAAATCTCTGTTTTGCCCATCGCGCTTTTCCCAAGATAGCACAGTTCCTAGATGGCTGCGATGTTTACATCGCACGCATCCCGCTAGCCCGCCTTGGCGTTCCCGCCGTAGTGCGGCGGGCCAAGGGGATGTAGCCACCACTTGGGATGTGCCACTCGTCGCA
>JBBSHK010000603.1:0-2280 GCA_038253185.1 Anaerolineae bacterium
AAACACTGGCTTGACCTCGCGCTGACCATTCCCGCGCTGGTGCTGCTCGCGCCCCTGCTTGGGATTATTGCAACCGTCGTGAGCTGGCAACTCGGCGCGCCGATTCTCTTTCGCCAAACGCGACCCGGACACCACACCAAGTCGTTTCAGATTTTGAAATTTCGTACGATGACGGACGCCCGCGACGAGCAAGGTACCCTGCTGCCCGACACGGAGCGTCTCACCAAGCTCGGTCACGTTTTGCGCAGCGCGAGTCTCGACGAGTTGCCGGAGTTGGTGAATGTGCTACGCGGGGAGATGAGTCTGGTTGGACCGCGACCGCTATTGATGCAATACCTCGAGCGGTATTCACCAGAGCAGCAGCGTCGTCACGAATTATTGCCCGGCGTCACCGGCTGGACACAGATCAACGGTCGCAACGCGTTGACGTGGGAACAAAAATTCGCGCTGGATGTGTGGTACGTCGAGCATCTCTCGCTCTGGCTCGACCTGAAAATTTTGGCGATGACTTTGATAAAGGTTTTCACGCGCGAGGGCATCCATCATCCGGGTCAGGCGACGATGGAAGAATTCTACGAGAATCCTTAAGCGATGCGCGTTGTCATCATCGGGGCAGGCGGTCATGCCCAAGTCATCGCTGATATTTTGCTGCAAGCGCGAGAGAGGGACAGCGATCTCGAACCGATTGGTTATCTTGACGACAATGCCGAACTCCGCAACAAGAATTTGGTGGGGCTGCCGGTGCTCGGTACGATTACAGAACTGGCTCAAGTCGCACATGAGGCCGTAATTGTGGGAATTGGCAATAATGCCATGCGAAAAAATATTTTTCAAAAGTTGCTGCACTCGGGTGAACGCTGTGCCCGCGCGATTCACCCCACGGCGATTGTCGCGCCCAGCGCGAAGATTGGAGAAGGTACTGTTGTCTGTGCTAACGCCGTCATCGGAGTGAATGCAGTCGTGGGAGCGGACGTCATCCTGAATACAAGTTGTACGGTCGACCATGACAATGTGATTGAGGACCATGCGCATCTTTCTGTCGGGGTTCATCTCGGTGGTGGCACCACCACAATCGGCGAAGGGGCGCTGGTTGGAATTGGAGCGACTGTGATGCCGGGAATTCAAATTGGCGCGTGGAGTATCGTGGGTGCCGCCGCGCTGGCGCAGCACAATGTGCCGGACGGAGTCACTGTCGTCGGCGTCCCTGCACATATCTTGAAATCTGCCAGCACGGGTGAATAGGCGTGAGGAGGCTCTATGACATTTGAGAAGTATTTGGCAGTTCTGTGGAAACACGCTCGCGTGATCTTGGCGTGCGCGCTTGTGGCAGGACTCGCGACGCTCGCGGTCACTACGCTGCTTACGCCGACGTACGAAGCCGAAGCGGACGTGGCTCTGATCAAGAGCAGCGTCGATCTCAATTTTGAGCCCAAATTCAAAACAGGCTCTGAACTGAATGCCACTCAAACTCTAATTGACCAGAGCGCGCGGCGCAAAGCGTTGGTCACGATTGCGAACAGTCCGGATCTCGCCAGCGCGGTCAGGACCAAGCTCGGCGCGCAATTGAACGAGTCGGAACGTGCGCCCGCGAAGCTCGTGCGCGCGATCAATGCACGCAGCGATGGGGATCTAATTCGCATCACAGCAAAAGCGGACACTGCCGAAAAAGCGGCGCTGCTCGCGAATATATGGGCGCAAGAATACACGAACCGTGTCAACGACATTTACGGTGAGAGTCCGTTGACCTCGTCCGAAATTCAAGTGCAGGCAGACGCGGCAAAACGTACCTATGGTGAAAAGGAGTCGGCGCTGGTTGGCTATTTGAGCGACAATCCCAGCAGTCAATTGCAGCGCGCGCTGCAACAAAAGCAGCAGACCTTGAGCGATTCACTCGCGGTGAGCAACAAGCTCGAGCGCCTACTGGCAGATGCGCACTCGCTGCGCGACCGCCTGACCTCGAGCGAAACGAACACCAACTGGGGCGCTGAACTCGCGAAACTTTTGCTTGAGGCGAACAGTTTTAGCACGGCGACGAATCTGCCGGTGAGCGCTCAACCGACTGACGCGAATTCGTCGTCTCCAATCAACTTGCAGCTTCAGCTCGACCAACTCAAGCTTGACACGACGCCCGCACAGCAGTTGAGTGATCTCGATAGCTTGATCGCGGCGCTGGAGGCGCGCCAAACTCTAGTTCAATCGAATGACGTGAAACAATTGCAACAGGATGTGAATCAACTTCAAGCTATGCTCGAACAGGAATCCTCCAGGCGGCAAGAACTC
>JBBSHK010000604.1:0-2280 GCA_038253185.1 Anaerolineae bacterium
GGTGCAGACGAAGGTGAAAGATCGCGAAGAATATCTATTGCGACCCGATTTGGGACGACAACTTTCGGACGAGGCGCGCAACATTTTACAAGAAAAATGTGTCAAGCAGCCGGATGTGCAGCTCTATGTCGCGGATGGATTATCTACGGCAGCCATCGAACACAATTTGAAAGATATTCTGCCGGTGATGCAACAAGGTTTGCAGCAAGCCGGATTGAAACTGGGCACGCCGTTTTATGCCAAGTACGCGCGCGTCGGATTGATGAACGATGTGAATTCGATTGTCGACGCGCAAGTGGTCATCACGTTGATTGGCGAACGTCCGGGGTTGGGGCGCGCGGAATCGATGAGCGCATATATGGGTTATCGCCCGCGCGCCGATTCGAATGACGCGGAGCGCGATGTGGTATGCAATATTTATAATGGTGGAACGAACCCGCTCGAAGCGGGCGCATACGTGGTAGAATTCATCAAGCGGATGATTCAGCATCAGGCGAGTGGCATCAAGTTGAAACTAAAGACTGTAGAGTTGGCAAAAGGGGGTTAATTATGCCGGGCATCTTTGATATGAGAAAAATTTGGCAGAATATGCGCGAGATCGACCTGCGTCCGATTCGCGAAGAAGCGGAGCAGATTACCAAGATCGTCATCGTCGGCGACGAGAACAGCGGCAAGCATGCTCTGGTCAAAGCGCTGCGCGAAGAACCGCGTCGAGTCTTGCCTGCTACCGATCCGAGTCGGAGCATGCCGGAGCCAATTCATACGCAGCTCGATAACATCGCCGCCGTGGAGGAGGCGGACCTAGTGCTCCTCGTTATCGGTGAACTGAAAGAGGGCTATTTCCGAGAACGCGAACTGGTGCAGCGGTGGACGGGCGCGGGCAAAAAAGTTTTCGTGTTCAACAACACATCAACGTCGCCCGGCACCGGCAAGCATTTCGACGCGAGTGGCTGGATTGATGCTCAAGTGATTTCCGGCTCGACCAGTGATCGCGATTTACTTGAAAGTGTATTCGTGCCCGCGGTGTTGCGGCAGATGCCCGAGCGAGCGCTCTCGCTGGCGCGGCACTATCCGATATTCCGCGTGCGGGTGGCGCGCGATTTGATCGCCGACACCTCGATGGCGAACGCGAGCTACGCCTTGAGCACTGGCATCGCGGAAATTATTCCGCTGCTTGATGTACCGTTCAATGTCGCCGATGTGATTATTTTGACCAAAGCGCAAGCGCTGATGGCGTATCGTCTCGGACTCGCGTTCGGACTTTCGACGCGCTGGCAAGACCATTTGACCGCATTCGGCAGCACTGTCGGCAGTGGATTTATTTGGCGGCAGGTGGCGCGCGGACTGGTTGGCTTGATCCCGGTCTGGGGCATTATTCCAAAGGTCGCCGTATCCTACGCCGGAACGTACGCGCTCGGTCACGGCATCTTGCAATGGTATCTGACGGGGCGACAGGTGACACCAGAGATGATGCGCGGCTTTTATCGCGAAGCACTGAATCAAGGAAAAACGATCGCGCGTACATTGCGCGAACGGTCGCCGCGCACGCGAGGTGCAGCACGACTGCGCGCGAGCAGTCCGGTTGCGTGTCCGAATTGCGGGCGGACGAATCCAAGCAACTTTAGTTTCTGCGGGAACTGCGGAATCCAGTTGAAGGTTAAAAGTTGAATCTAGAAGGTTGGAGAAATGGCAGCGATAACGCGATTTGAAGAAATCGAAGCGTGCCAGACTGCGCGTGAGTTGACGCATGCTGTCTACATGATTTCAAATGAAGGCTCCTTCGCGCGAGATTTTGGCTTGAAGGATCAGTTGCGGCGCGCTTCAGTCTCCATTATGTCCAATATTGCTGAAGGATTCGAGGATCGAACGCAGTCTCTCTTTATTGAATTCTTGGGACGGGCAAAAGGTTCAGCGGGCGAATTGAGGGCACAGCTATTCATCGCGCTCGATGCAGGATATATCAACGTTCCACAGTTTGACGATTTGACGCGGCTCAATGGTCAATATTGGTTGTTCGGCGACGACAGTCATGGCAAACAATCCTTACGCGGCGACGGCTTCGGCAGAGACGGCTTTGACGGCGGCCTGCTTTTTGCGATAGTCTTCGATGGCGGCTTTGATGGCGTCTTCGGCCAGCACGGAGCAGTGAATCTTGACGGGCGGCAGGGCGAGTTCTTCGACAATCGCGGTGTTTTTGAGCGCGAACGCTTCGTCCACCGTTTTGCCCTTGACCCACTCGGTGGCGAGCGAGGACGACGCGATGGCCGAGCCGCAGCCGAA
>JBBSHK010000605.1:0-2275 GCA_038253185.1 Anaerolineae bacterium
AGTCGCCGCGCGTCGTCCAATTCACCTTGATTCTGCGCGAGTCTGCCCAACTCGTGCAAGGATTGTGCGATGCCGCTCTGGTCACCGAGTTTCTTTCTAATCTCCAAACTCTCTTCATAGAGCCGCCGCGCTTCGTCTAGTTCGCCTTGATCTTGCGCCAGCATCCCCAACTGGTGCAAGCTAATCGCAATGCCGCTCTGGTTGCCGAGTTTCTTTTCAATCTCCAAGCTGTCTTGATAGAGCCGCCGCGCGTCGTGATAGTCCCCTTGAGCTTGCGCGAGCATCGCCAACTGGTGCGATACTGCGGCTTGTCCTCTTTGCGCGCCGAGCCCCTTGAAAGTCTCCAGACTCTCTTGATAGAGCCGCCGCGCGTCGTCCAACTCACCGCGGTTTTGATACATGATGGCAGCATTGTGAGTAAACCGTGCAACTTCTTTTTCTGTTTTCACATTGCGAGCTGCAATGATTGCGAGCTGTCCTCGTTTAAGTGACACTTCCCAATATCCCCGCATTGGTAGAAAGCCACTGACACCATCATATTGAAGCGCATCCATCAGCCGCATCACACTTTCCCAGTCTTGCACCTCGAACGCCACGTCCATCGCGTTCAGCACGTTGTCTTTCTCTTTCTCCAGCGCATCAAAATCTTTAGGACTTGGCTGCGCGTGCGACTCGGCGTATTCTCGAAAATACGCGACGAACCGCGCGCGGATTTCTTTCGCACGTATATCTTCGCTCAACTGCGCTTTCGCAAAGCGGCGCGTGAGACCTATCACAGAGAAGCGCTCGTTCTGCGCGTCCGACTCGATCAGTTGCAGTCGCGCCAGTCTGCTCAACGCATTCTTCATGCGAGCGGTGTCCAGATTCGCCACTGCCGCCAGCGCCTCGCGATTCGCTGACGAGACAAAGAGCGGCAGCGAGAGCAGCACGGTCTGCGCGTCCGCGTTCAGCAGATTAAAAGAACGACCGAACACGCGCGTCGCCGCATCGCCATGACCGTGTTCCAGCTCGTCGAGCACATCGCGCAGCCGCATCGCCTCGGCGAGTTGTCCGACGATCCAGCGCATCACCATCGGGTTGCGCTCGCCGACGCGCGCGATCTCATCCGCATTCATCTGCTTCGCCTTTTCGCGGCTCAGGTTCATCTCCATCAGTTTGCCCACGAACTCGCGCGCTTCGCTCTCCGACATTGCGCCGATAATAACCGGACGTGTGCCCTCGACGCGGGCGCGACTGGTGAAGAGCGCGGCGCAGGGCGCGACGTCAAAAAATCCCGCGATGGATTTCTGCTCTGCCTCCGCAATCGTTTCAAAATTATCGAGCACGACGAGTGTCCGCGCTTCGGTCAAGAGTTGGCGAACGGCATTTGATTTCTGCTCAGGCGCGAGCGTGCGTAGGTTTTCATTCCCCAACTGCGTCGCGATTTCATCGAGCAGTGTGCCGAATCCAAAATCCGCGCGTCCATCCGCGCTCGCCCACACGATGCGCGTACCTTGTTGCAAAATCCCGCGCGCAATTTCTGCCGCGAGCGTTGTCTTGCCCACGCCGCCCTGACCGACCAGAGTGACCGTTTGATTTTCACCCAGCAATTTGCTCACAAATTCAATTAGAGCATTTCCATCCTCATCATAGCGCGCGACGAAACCGGTGTTCGGCGTTTTCGGAATGGGAGCAAAAGAGAGACGCGGCGCTGACGAATCAACGCCAAGCAGCTCGTCTTTGATCACCGCGAGCAGGGTGCGATAACTCTCTTCAAATTTCGCATCATCGCGAAAATCGATGTAAGAGAGAGGAGCGACAAAAAGCGGAGGGTCGCAGTTGCGCAACATTAATGGAATCAGCTGTCGTTTGCGTTTCGACACATCTTGATAGAGAATCGAGACGTACTCAAGTTCGACCCAATTGGATTTGAATGCTTCGGGCGAAAGAACTAGGGCAACTTTCCGACTCCGCGTCAAACCACCTTGCATTCGTTCAATCACGTTATCACCGGGTCGAATGTCGCGCTCCGAGTAAAATGTTTTTAATGCGCGTCCTTTCCACCGCTCGCGTTCCAAACGCGCGGCGAGCCTCATCGTCCACTCCGCGTCCGCGCGATTGTGGCTCAAGAAAATGTCGTACTCGTATTGCGGTTCAGTTTCCATAGTTACGCGAGCGCGCCCCCCCTGCCACTCAGCCCCGGGCTGCGGGGGGGGGGGTCGGAGCGCCGCTCCCGGGTCGCGGGGGGGGGGGAGGGGGGGGGGGGGTCGGTCGCCGGTGGTGTGGCGGCCACGGC
>JBBSHK010000606.1:0-2270 GCA_038253185.1 Anaerolineae bacterium
ATAATCTCGCGATGAGCGAGGCGCTGGTCTTTGCCGCGAAATCGGGAGCAGATGTGGCGCAAGTTTTGAGCGCAATTCAAGCCGGCGCCGCGAGTTCATGGGCGCTGACGAATTACGCGCCAAAAATTTTGCGCCGCGATTTCGCCCCGGGCTTTATGGTCAAGTTGCAGCAAAAAGATTTGAACTTGGTAATGGAGGCGGGACGCGCGCTTAATTTAGCGTTGCCCGGCACTGGATTGACGCATGAATTGTACAAAGCGGTGCAGGCGCGCGGACTCGACCGTGAAGGTAATTTGGCGCTGATCAAAGCGATTGAAGCCCTGGCGCACATCGAAGTGAAAGCGGAGTAAGGTCTAACTACAAAGCCACCAAGCCACAAAGAAAAATTTATTCAACCAAGTTGCAACCATGTCATTCTGAGCGACCAGAGGGAGCCTCCCGACTACGGTCGGGCGGAATCTCTAGATTCGATAATTATTAAGGTGTTGTTAGCTAGAGATTCTTCACTTCGCTTCGCTCCGTTCAGCCCGCCCTGGCGTAGTCCGCCCGAAGCGACGGGCCAGGGAATGACAATCATTCCTGACAAGGGCGGCTACTTGAATCAATTAATATTTGGTCTTTGTGACTTGGTGGTTACTTGCGAGGCAGCAATATGCAACCAAATCTTTTTGATCTCACTCACCGCACAGCGATTGTGACCGGCGGAGGACGCGGGCTGGGACGCGCGATTGCCATCGGACTCGCGCAATTCGGCGCGGATGTCGCGGTCGTCAGTCGCACGCGCTCCGAGTTAGAAGAGACCGCGGCGGAGATTGTAAAGACCGGACACAAATCGCTGATTGTCGTCGGGGACGTTTCCAAAAAAACGACGGCGGAAGATGCAGTGGATACGGTCGTGCGTGAGTGGGGACGCCTCGACATTCTTGTGAATAACGCGGGCGTGGATGCCGCGATGCCCGCGCTTGATTACACGGAAGAAGACTGGGATTTTGTCCTCGACGTGAATCTCAAAGGATATTTTTTGTTCGCCCAAGCCGCGGCGCGCCAGATGATGAAACAGGGCGGCGGTGTCATCGTCAACAATTCCTCCATCCTCGGCGATGTGGCGGTGAAAAACATTGTCGCCTACAACGCGTCCAAAGGCGGCGTGAATATGCTGACGCGTTCGCTCGCGATTGAATGGGCGCAGTACAACATTCGCGTGAACGCGTTCTCGCCCGCGTATATGGAAGTGATTATGCCCGGCGCGTCGAGCCAGCACGACGAGAAAAAAGAGCAGAGCATCCGCGACCTCACGCCACTTGGTCGGCGCGGCAGACCGGAAGAACTCGTCGGTCCTGTCGTCTTTCTCGCGTCCGACGCGTCGTCGTACGTCACGGGCGAGGTGTTGATGGTGGATGGGGGATGGAAAGCGCGATGACGTGACAAGTGACGAGGACAAAGAGGAAGCAAGACACAAATCGAAAGGAGAGATTAAGAATGAAAGTTGACAGTCTCAAGATTTCAAAGGTGTTCAGTGGAGGCGGTGATGTCCTCTATCTGTTGCCGTACTTTCAACGCGAATACACTTGGGAAGAGGAACAATGGAGGACGCTTTTTTCTGATGTTGGAGGTGTTTACGAAGCATATGATCCGGAAAACGAGCCGGAACATTTCATGGGATCACTGGTCGTAATAAATGACGGAACCCGCAACGGTGTTATTCCGGCATTCAAGCTTGTTGATGGTCAACAGCGCCTAGTTACTATTTCTCTTTTACTGTGCGCGCTACAGCGCCTCTGCAAGCACAGCCACCCCGACGTGTCAAGGAAAATACAGAAGCTGCTGACAAATCCCGATGAAACGGGGGACTATTACTTTAAGTTGCTGCCCACCAGAAAATATGGAGATCGCGACGCCTATCTTGCTATTATTCGTGGCGATGAAGAAACACCGCCGAATGAATCAAAGATCCCAATGGCATTTGAGTATCTCAACAATGAGCTTTCCTACCAAATCAATCAAAACAATGCCGACCCTGCACGTTACTTTGTGGCTCTCACGAATTGCTTGCAGGTTGTGTTCATTGATCTGGACCAACGCGAACGGCCTTTTGAAATCTTTGAGAGCCTTAACGCGAAAGCAAAGCCACTCTCTCCCGCTGACTTGGTTCGAAATTACATTGCGATGAAATTGCCCGAAGCCAAGCAGGAGGAAATTTTTAATAAGTATTGGGCAAAAATTGATGATTTACTTCAAGAGAAACGCACGGTAGGCAAATCCCGATTAGG
>JBBSHK010000607.1:0-2270 GCA_038253185.1 Anaerolineae bacterium
CCGGATCGTCGCGCCCGCGCGTTCGGCAAACGCGCGCAGCCGCAGCGTGTGATCGCGTAGGTCCAGCGCACCCAAAAATAATTCGCTCGCCGCGCCCTCCAGCGCGCAGCCGCGTTCGCCCTCGGCATTGATCGGTGGATCACACCGCCAGCCGCGCCCCAGATACATCGGCGCGAGCGCGCTCGACGCATTGATTTCCAGATGAGAGGCGGTGAGTGCGGGTGTCGGAAATTCGTACGCGGTCACACTGCCCTCGTTAAAAAACGTGCGCGCTCCCAAAACATCACGCAAATACAAATCGAGCCGCGCCGCGTGGTCGTCGTCCAACCATTCGCGATGCAGCACGGCGTAGCGCAGATGAAAAAAATCAATTACGGTCGGCGCCGCGGCACGGTCTTGAACTCGCTGCTCGTCTGAAAGCGTGCCTTCCTCCGCGCCTTCGAGCATGCGTAAGCTGCGTACGATGATCGGGGTTGATCGGAACGAAAAATAATCGGCGAGCTCGGGCGCGACGCGATTGGTGTAAATCCGCAGCAGTCGCTTGTGATGAATCGCCTGGAACACTTCGCTCGCTGCTGCCGCGCGCCAATTGAAGGTGGGAATTTCCAGCACCGAAAAATCTCCCGGCTGCGCCGCGATGGCTGGATACACGGGCGGGATGCGCGCGGCGAGTGTGGGGTAGGGCAGCACCGCCGTTTCCGCCAGCATCAGCGTGCTAAACAGTGCGGCAACCGCGACGCGATTCCACCGCGCCGCGAGTTCTTGCATCCCCACCGCCGCGAGGATCGAAACGCTGAAAAACGTCAGCAGCCCGTAACGCATCGGAATACGAATGTGATTCGCCAGCGGGACCTCGTGCAGCAGCGCGTACGGCAGCGGAATGCCGGAGTCCGTTCCTGCAATGTGCAACGTCGGACCGAAGGACAACAGCGCGAAAAATATCGCCGCCCCGATCCAAAATAAATTTCGCCGCCGGCGCCGTATGCTCGCGTAGAGCGCGAGCGCAAGCAGCGTGATTCCCAAAAACGATTGACGGTCGGGCGACAGTTGTGACTCGCCCTCGACCGTCAGCGCGGCGTTCACTGCCGCAATGCGCGGGATCGCGAGCTGTTGATAGAATGAACTCTGCGCGTTGGGTAAAAAATACGCGAGCAGATCGTACGAGCGCGCGGCGGAATAGCTGAGCGGATACACGCGCACATAATCTCCACCTTCCCCCGACAAGTCTTGCGCGACCACCGCAATCATCGGCAGCGCAACGATTCCCGCGACGATGGCAATTACACCTATGCGCGAAACGCGGCGCGCGAGTTCGATACGCGGTTTCGCGCGCAGCGTGACGAGCAGCGCCAAGAACCACAGCGTAGAGAAGAGCACGAGAAACGCCGCGATTTGAAAATCAATGTAAACGTTCAGCCCGAACAAGATACCTGCGACGATTGCATTTCGCCGCGACGATTCACGTCGCGTTTTTAGCAAAGACAAGATGTAGAACGGAATCAACTCGGTGTGATACAAATTCGTAAACGCCAGTCCGTATCCGAGTCGCAGCGCGCAAAACGCGAACGCGAGACCCGCGAAAAATGCCGCGGCAAACACGCCTCTTGCGCCCCCGTTCGCAAGGGGAGATAGAGGGGGATTGTCCGTCGTCAGCACGTCGCGCGCGAGCAAGTACATCCCATACGCGGTGAGCACCGTTGACGCGAGATACAGCAGGTTGAACGTGGGGACGAGTCCGAACGCCGCTTGTAGTGGCAGCGAAAAAAAACTTGGCAGCGCGGTCGCCCACAGCAATTGGGTCGCGCCGCCGAGCGGATAGAAAACGTAATCGGTGTGAAACGGATTGATGCCGAGGTCGAGCGCCGCGCGCGCCCAGCCCATCGCCCACAGATAACTCCACACGTCGCCCGGCACGCCCGTGATGGTGTCACCGAAATGCAGCAGCAACGGGTACGACAACGCGAGCGCGAGCGCGCTGTAGGCGCTTAGTACGCCGAGGTGCTCAAGCCACGCGCGCTTTAATTTCAATCAAAGCACCTAACAAAATGCACACCAAATTAGCAAACCTGACGTGCAGCTTTTTCAGTCATTTCGAGCGTAGCGAGCCCCGCGGTCCCTCGGGGTCTGAGGGAAAATCTCTACCTTGCCTAATCGAGATTTTCCCAAGATGGCACAGTCCCTAGATGGCTGCGATGTTTACATCGCACGCATCCCGCTAGCCCGCCTTGGCGTTTCCGCCGTAGTGCGGCGGGCCAAGGGGATGTAGCCAC
>JBBSHK010000608.1:0-2269 GCA_038253185.1 Anaerolineae bacterium
AATTCTAAACACGAGAAGATTATCCAAACCATCTATTGAGGCAAGTACTTACCGGCGATAGGCGCTAATTTCTCGCGCAGCGCGGCGGGAATTAATTTCGGGTCCGTGACAATCGCATCCTGCAGCGCATTGTGACACGGACAGCGCGTCCGCTGTGCGGGAATTCGCGGAATCGCGCCGCGCAAAATCTTTTTCCCCATCTCGGCATTCTTGAGCAAATTCTGGACGACTAGATCGGCGGTCACACTCGCGTGACTCTCGTGCCAGACATCATAGTCAGTGACCATAGCAATGGCGGAATAACAAATCTCCGCTTCGCGCGCCAACCTGGCTTCAGGCAAAGCCGTCATCCCAACAAGATCAACCCCGAGCTGGCGATGGATACGAGATTCCGCTTTGGTTGAAAAGGTTGGACCTTCGATAACGACCAGTGTGCCTCCGAGGTGGCTGCGAGCGCCCGATTTTTTTGCGGCATCATAGAGTACCTCGTTCAGCTCGGGGCAAAATGGATCGGCAAAGCTCACGTGCGCGACGATGCCTTCACCAAAGAATGTGTTGTCACGACTATGGGTGCGGTCATAGAGTTGATCGGGGATCACAATGTCGAGCGGGGCGTACTCTTCGCGCATCGAGCCGCAGGCGCTCACCGAAATCAATCGTTCGACGCCCAATTGCTTAAAGGCGTAAATATTGGCGCGCGAAGGTAATTCGGCGGGGAGAACACGATGCCCGCGTCCGTGTCGCGGCAGAAAGGCAATGGCTTCGCCGCTCAAGGTGCCGAGCATCATCGCATCACTCGGGTCGCCGTACGGGGTCGTGACGCGAATTTCTTGAACGTTCTCCAGTCCTTCGATCTGGTAAACACCACTCCCGCCAATCACGCCAAATTTGGCTTTCGGCATCGCGACTCCTCAGAGTTGTCGAGACTGCGCTATTGGATATTGCGGAATTTGCGACGGTGCACCGCGACGAGCCACGCGCTGCTCTCGAAAAAGCCGTACGTGCGGCGCAGGGATTCATGTTCGACGCCGACGGGCGCGCTCCCGAGCACTCGATAGATGACGCGCTCGAGCTCTTCCAGCCGGTGCAACATCTCGGCGCCGGACGATGGCACCGGAATGTCCGCATACGATTGCCGTGCTTGAGGAAAAGTGATCTGCGCTTTCGGCAAACGCGGCAACATCGCGAGCGAAAGATAAGCGTGCGCGAACGCCATCAGTTGAGATTGCGGAATGTCAATGTTCGTGGGCAGCTCGAATCGCCAGCCCAACTTTTCGAGCCCGCGCCAATCGACCAGCGCGCGCTCGACCAGATACTGCATCTCGGCGAGACTGCTTATGACGGAACTTTTCAGCTGCAACTGAAAACCTTCGCGCGCCAAAGCGAGATGGTCGAGCGCCGCGCCCAGGATCGCGGGCTGGTCGGCAGCAGGCGCATCGGGATCAGACATAAAGCGCGTGAGCGCCTGATTCGTATTCTGCGCGATCACGCCGAGCCGATAATATTCTTGCAAGTCGAGCGGTCGAGGCTGCATAAACGTTCTCCTCAAGATAGCGGACAACCACAAAACTCAAGACCGAATGGGGTTCGACACAAGAGTCGTATTGCGCGGCGCGCCGCGTTCAGACGCGCCGCGCAATTTTTTCGGTGGTCGGCTCGTGGTTATTATAACGAGAAAAAAATGGGTTTGCAAGGGGACGGTTGGACATTGTCGCAATATGCGGCGTTGACCGACTGCATCCCGTGCGCGAGGCAACGAAGGCCCGCTGCGCGAATATCCGTCATCTGTGTGCGCCACAAATCAGTCAAGCGGCTGGTCACACAGGGGTGTATTTGAAGTTTAATGTCAGATAGATAGCCACGTAGCTGAAAGCATGAAGCGGAGACGAAGATGAAGCAGGTTGCATTGAATCTAATGGTTAGTATTTTCATTTTGGCAGCCGTTTTTTTTGTGGCGAGTCAAGGCACCTCGAGCGCGAGCGCGACGGCGCTTCAGGTGCCGTCGATCGTGATTGATGGGGTGTCGGGTGGTCGTCTGCAATTGCACGGCTCAGGCTTCCGCCCGGGTTCATTGGTGAGCTTGCAGTTGCAGCACGAGTCGCTTTCTGGAACTCCGGTCGCCAACGCCGACACGTGGGTTGACCAGAATGGAGCGTTCGCGGCAGACCTCGACGTTCAGCAATTCGTGCCGCAACTGGCGAGTCTAAATGGTAGCGGCGTCTCAACTTGGGATGATCTTATCGTTCTGGCGACGGCAAGTAATGCCTCG
>JBBSHK010000609.1:0-2266 GCA_038253185.1 Anaerolineae bacterium
CTTTGGTCCGATGCTCGCGCCGTACAGTTATTCGACGCAAGACCTCGACCACGTGCGCCAAGCGCCGAGCGCGCAGCACCTTTTGGGCACGGATGATTTGGGACGCGATATGTTCAGCCGATTGATCTATGGCGCCCGCTCCGTTGTATTTGTTATCACAGTCGTGGCGCTGCTCGATCTCGCGATTGGTTTGCCGCTCGGCGCGGCGGCGGGTTATTTCGGCGGCTGGATTGATACGCTGGTTTCGCGCACCGGAGATTTTCTGTTTGCCTTTCCCGGACTGCTCTTCGTCTTTTTCATCGCGGCGACCATCAAGCCCGCGATCATCAATTGGCTCAAAGGCATTGGCTTGACCGATTTTGTAAAATCCGGTTACGCCGATTATATGGTCGTAATGGTCGCGCTGGGGATTGTCGGTTGGGCGGGGCTGGCGCGTTTGGTGCGCGGACAAATTCTCTCGCTGCGCGAAAAAGATTTTGTCGTCAGCGCGCGTGCGGTCGGCGTGCCGACGTGGAAAATCATTTTGCGCTATTTGATTCCGAACGCGCTTTCGCCGATTCTCGTTTCACTTTCGATGGGGCTCGGCGGCATCGCCTTGTCCGAAGGAATCTTGAGTTATCTCGGCATCGGCTTGCAGCCGCCGAACGCGAGCTGGGGCAATATTCTCGCGGACAATGCTCCGGTGCATTGGCGCGATTGGCCCGCGATGTTGTGGCTCATCGGCGCGCCGTTCGTGGTGATCGCGCTCGTCGTTTTCGCGTTTAACTTTTTGGGCGATGGCTTGAACGAATCTCTGAATCCGGAACTGTACTAATTTCGGATTTCGGATCGCGGATTGCGGAAAAAGAATGGGGGAGAAAATTCCGCAATCCGAAATCCGCATCCCGCAATGGTCGGAGGAATTATGGCGAACACACTGCTCGATGTCCGCAATTTGAAAACTCAATTCCATACGCAGGACGGTATCGTGCACGCGGTCAACGGCGTGACCTTTCAGGTAGAAGAGGGTGAGACGCTCGGACTCGTGGGCGAATCGGGCTGCGGCAAATCGGTTTCGATGCTGACGGTAATGCGCCTGGTCCCCAAGCCACCGGGCAAATGGACCGGCGAAGTCATCTTTCAAGGGCAAGACCTGCTCAAGATCAACGAAGAAGAGATGCGCCAGATTCGCGGCAACAAGATGGCGATGGTATTTCAAGACCCGATGACCTCGCTGAATCCGGTGCTGACCATTGGCTCACAAATCACAGAGTCGCTCGAATTGCATCTCGGTATGAGCCGCGAGCAGGCGCGCAAACGCGCGGCAGAATTATTGACGATGGTCAATATTCCCGAAGCGAAAAATCGGCTCGACGATTATCCACACCAATTCTCCGGCGGTATGCGCCAGCGCGTGATGATTGCGATGGGGCTTTCCTGCTCGCCCCAACTCTTGATCGCGGATGAGCCGACGACCGCGCTCGATGTGACGATTCAGGCGCAGATCACCGATATCGTCAAACGTTTAAAGCGCGAACTCGGCATGGCAATTATTTGGATTACGCACGACCTCGGCGTAATCGCCGGTCTCGCCGATCGCATCAACGTGATGTATGCCGGTTATATTGTCGAGACCGCGCCGGTGAAAGAAATTTTCGCGAACCCACTGCATCCGTACACGCTCGGACTGCTCGGTTCGATTCCTCGTCTCGACGAGGCGCGCAAAGAAAAATTGACACCGATTGAAGGGCTGCCGCCGGACCTGGTCAATGTACCGCAGGGTTGTCCGTTTTACGATCGCTGCCGCTTCCGCACACAAAAATGTTTGGAAGAAAATCCGCCGCTCTTGTCGGTCGGGGTCAGGCACTGGTCGGCTTGCTGGAACTGGGAAGATGTGAAACGCGCCCGCCAAGCCGCGCCGACGATTGAATTGGAACAAATCGCGCCCGCCGCGCTCGGATAAGTTTGCGTTGAAAGTTCAAAGGTTGCAAGTTGAAGGTTCAACCTTTTACCTTCAACCTGCTGACCTGCAACTCGTCCTAAGGAGCCACCGATGACGATGCAAGCAGAAAAGCTCAATAGTAAAGAACACCCCGCCCCCGGCGCGAACAATACGCCGCGCACGGATGGCGCGCTGCTCTCGGTTCGCGGCTTGAAAAAATATTTTCCGATCACGCAAGGCATTCTCATCCAACGCAAAGTCGCGGACGTGAAAGCAGTCGACGGCATTGACTTTGATGTGCATGAAGGCGAGACGCTCGGGCTGGTCGGGGAATCGGGCTGCGGC
>JBBSHK010000610.1:0-2248 GCA_038253185.1 Anaerolineae bacterium
ATAGTTACGGGTGCGCGCACCCTCCCAAAATCTCCCCCGACACAGGGGTTTGAGATTGTGTCCCCCGCTCCCGCTTCGGGGGCGTGGGCTTGGGTGGGTGTGCCTCGCACGCCTCTCTAATCGCTTCCAACACGCCTTCCACATTATGCATCACTTCTCGATTCGTGAATCGCAGAACGCGATAGCCGTTTGCGTTCAGCCATTCCGTGCGCGCGGCATCATATTCGATTTGCTCTGAATGTGTCTCACCATCCAACTCAATAACTACGCGATTCGGAACGTAACAAAAATCCACGATGAAGCGATTAATCGGATGCTGACGACGAATGTGCAAGCCATGAAAACGATGCGCCCGCAACCGCGACCATAATTTGTATTCAGCAGGCGTCATCGCCCGCCGCAATTCGCGCGCACGGTCCGCGAGGACCGCACTCGTACTCGAATGTTTGCGAGGAGATATTGGATTTGGCATGGTTATCACCCCCTCTCCAACTCTCCCCCATCGAACGGGGGAGAGGGCAATATTCCCTGTCCCGTTTTACGGGGGAGGGCTAGGGAGGGGGTGGCTGTTCAATCCGACCACGGCGCGGGCGCGCGGTCCCAGCGGTGGCGGCGCACCTCGCGCATCAGCTCCGGCGACAAATGCTGACCATCGCTCACTGCAATATTCGCGCGCACATTTTTTTCTTTACGCATACCGGGGATGATCGTGTCCACGCTTTTGTTTTCGAGAATAAACCGCAGCGCCAACTCGGGCAAGATCATATCTTTCGGCACGAGCGGCTTGAGCTTCTCAACACGCTCAACGGTTGGAATCAAATTCTCTTTGGTGAAATAGCGGTTGCGCCAATCGCCCTCCTGCCAATGTGAAACTTTCGTCAGCGTGCCGGTCAGCGAACCTTCGTCGAACGGCACGCGCGCAATCACGCCGATGTTCAATTCATCGCACAAGGGAAAAAGTTCGTCTTCCGGCGCTTGATCGAAAATGTTATAGATGACTTGTACTGCGTCAATCATTCCGGTGCGCAAGGTCTCGACCGCGTTCGTCGGTTCCCAACGGTTGATGCTTACGCCCATCGCGCGAATCAATCCTTCGCGTTTCATATCGTCCACCGCGCGCTGCCACCGTTCGTCGCGCGCCCATTCATCTTCCCACACGTGAAATTGTTGCAAGTCAATTGCGTCCACGCCGAGATTGACGAGACTCTTTTCTGTCATCTCGCGAATGTAATCAGACGGAAAAACATCTTCCAATTTGAATCCGCGTCTCGAAGGCCAGATGCGATTCTTCGGCGGAATTTTCGTCGCGACGTACAAATTTCGCGGAGCGTCCGGATGCGCGCGAACGAGTTGCCCCAAGAGTTTCTCGCTATGCCCGTCACCGTACGCCCACGCCGTATCAAAAAAATTGCAGCCGAGTTCGACCGCAAGTTCGAGCGAGCGCATAGACTCGTCGTCATCGGACTCGGTCCACCCGCCCATGCCCCACATACCGTAACCGATCTCGCTGACCTGCCAACCCGTGCGACCTCGCCTGAGTTCATGCTCACGTGGACTTGATTCATCTAAAGTGGTAGATTCGCGTGAACTCATGCGACCGAATGTGCGATATTGCATTTGACTCTTCTCCACTCACAATACTTCAACATCGTGCGGCATTGATTCTTTCAGACCCGAAGGCGTCATTCGCACGAACACTGCCTTGTCCCATAATTCTTCAAGCGTGCGCGCGCCCGAATAACTCATCCCGGATTGAATCCCACCGACGAGCTGCGTCAATACTTCTTTGGCGCGACCGCGATACGGCACCGCCGCTTCGACGCCCTCCGCCACGTAATCATCAATTTCCTCTTGCAGAATCCAGCTCTCGCCTTCGCGCTGACCCGACGCGCCGGCTCCATTTGCCTCACGTTGCTTTCGCACGACATTCGCTTCGAGCGAAGCCATGCCGTGCGAAACTTTGTAGCGATGTCCTTTGCGCGTCATCATCAAGCCCGGACTTTCATCCGTGCCTGCCAGCAGACTGCCGATCATCACCGTGGATGCGCCCGCCGCCAGACCTTTCGCCGCGTCGCCGGGATGTCGAATTCCACCGTCGGCAATAATTGGGATCCCCGCGTCGCGCGCGACCTCGGCGCATTCGATCACGGCGGAAAGTTGCGGCACACCCGCGCCCGCGACAATGCGCGTCACGCAAATCGAGCCGGGACCGACGCCGACTTTCACCGCATCCGCGCCCGCGTCGATC
>JBBSHK010000611.1:0-2246 GCA_038253185.1 Anaerolineae bacterium
CCGAACGCGCGGCTGGCGATCATTACCGGCGCGGGGCATTTGCCACACGAAGAATGTGCGGATCAAGTGAATGGATTATTGGAAGAGTTTTTGGACAGAGGAATTGAGGGTCTTGGAACGAATGGATCGGTTTCGTGAAACGGAAGCATTAGATTCCTATTCGACTTTGGTGAATCAAGCCGCCGAGCGCGTCGGTCCGGCGGTGGTCAAGATTGAAACAGAAGTCGCGCGCTCGGCGCGTCGCGGTGGATCGAATCGCGGCGGCGCACCTCCCCGCGCGCCGCGCGACGAAGCGTCAGGACAAGGCAGCGGTTTTCTATTCCGCCGTGACGGTCAGATTCTGACGAACGCGCACGTGGTTGAAGGTACGCGGAAAATTATAGTGACGCTCGCGGATGGTCGCCGCTTTGAAGGTGGTGTCATTGGTGCGGACCGCGACCACGATGTCGCCGCGGTGCGAATCGGCGCGCGTGATTTGCCGTGCGCGGAATTGAGTGAGCGACCTTTGAAAGTGGGACAGCTCGTCGTGGCGGTGGGGAATCCGTATGGCTTGGGTTGGACTGTGACCTCCGGCGTCGTAAGCGCGCTCGGGCGTACGCTGCCGGGACCGCGCGGATTAAAATTAGACAATTTGATTCAGACCGATGCGCCGATCAATCCGGGGTCGAGCGGTGGACCTTTGGTCGACGCGCGCGGGCGCGTGGTGGGCATCACGACCGCGGTGGTACAATTCGCGCAGGGTCTCGGTTTCGCCGTGCCAACGACGGCCGCGCTGACCGTGCTCGGGCGCGTGCTCGAACCGCGCGGCGTCAGGACTTCGGCGCCCTCGCTGGGACTCGGCGGGATGCCGACGCACATCGACGACTGGATTGTTTCCAAGAATGGATTGCAGCAGCACGACGGTATTTTGATTTTAGAAGTCAAGCCGTCGAGCCCCGCGGAAAAGGCGAGTCTCAAGTTGTTGGACATCATTACCGAGGTGAATGGACAGGCGGTGCGCGCTCCGGCGGACCTCGCGAAAATTCTTGACCGACATCGCGCGGGTGATTCGGTGGCGATCGGTTTTGTGCGTCAAGGCAAGCGGCGCCAAGTCACCGCGGTGCTGAATGGGACGGAAAAATAAATGGACAATAGAGAATGAATAATGGACAAGGCACGCTGCACAAACGCGCGCGGATTGTTTTGTTCAATGTCCATAGTGCGATGAGCATTGACGATGAGTTCCATCCGTGAACAACGGACCCGCCGCATCGTGGGTTTTATCTGCGGCTATTTATTCGATGCCGGTCTAGTGACGCTTGATCAACTCGACGCCGCACTCGAGCGCCAACTGCAACTCACGGCGCAAGGTCGCTCCCTGCGCCTGGGCGGAGTCTTGGTGGAAATGGGCGTGATTACACGCGAGCAATTGCAACAAGCGACCAAACGCGAATCGAACGAGGAAAGCAGACCGGCACGCTCTTTCGATCGGGAGCGTGGACAGACAAGTGGAACAGACTCGACGAAGAGTTGAATTGCGAGGTCGGGCAACGAATTATAGAATCAAATCCTCGCCGCGCACGTAATCTGTATGTCGCAACACGCGCGTGAACAATAATGTGAGGCAGTCGTTATCAACTAGTGCGATGCGGCATTTTGGATGCGAGAGACGCGCGCTTGCCAAGTCGCCGCGCAGCGCGCACGATTCGTTTAACAATTTGATCGCGGTCATTGGTGGTGTCAACGCGCAGGTACGGCTTGCGAATCGGTTGTGCCCACCCCGACATTGACCGATATACCTTCCACGTCGCATCCGAGATATCCCACTCCGGTCGCCGGACGAAACGTTTGCGGAGTCGCGCGCGAATCACTCGTTCGGGCGCGGTGGTCTGAACGACGAGCACTGGCACCTGCGCGCTCTGGGCGACCCGGATGAGCAATTGACGATGGAATTCGATGAGGTTAGTCGCATCACACACGACCGTATAGCGCTTTTTCAGATACTCGCGGATGAGCGCGCGGGAAACGGCGTGCACGAGTCGGCTCTCTTCGCTCGTATAGGTCGGGTTGGGAAACAAAGTTTTACGCACGAAATCACTTTGAATGATGACGGCGGGAAGCGCACGCCCGAGATGTTCGGCAACGGTGGATTTGCCGGTGCCGGGGAGTCCGCTGAGGATGATGAGAATAGGTTGCTCCGCTTTGGTGGGAGGAAGTTTTATGAGCGGTCGCAGCTCGCGCAGGGCGAGTTGGAATTCGCGAGAAGG
>JBBSHK010000612.1:0-2246 GCA_038253185.1 Anaerolineae bacterium
AGCAAGGCGATGGCGCGACCAATCACTTGCGCGCGGATTGTGGCAACAATGTAATTACCTTCACGGTGAATGGTCAAGCCGTCGCGTCCGTGCAGCCCACGAATGCGCCGTTCAAGCTTTCCACCGACCGCAGTCTTGGGATAGGTTTACTCGCGGGGACCGTGACCACCAAGATCGAGGTCGAGTTCGACAATCTCGTGGTCTCGGAATTGTCAGCGGAGCCGACGCTCACTCCGACCGGCAGCAAAACGGTTTTCAGTGAGACGTTCGCCACGCCGAGCGCGCTCTGGTTCACCGGCAAAGATAAACAAGACGTGATGGAGTTCGCCTCGAACGGCACTTACCGAATCACTTTGCCTCAGCCCAGCTCGAATCGTCTCCTCCAGCCCGCGGCAAACAATTATCACGACACGAGCAGTCAAGCTGAAGCAAAAATTACCGCCGGACCACAGACGAGCTACTGGGGAGTGATGTGTCGTTACAGCAAGAACGGCTATTACGATCTGGTGATCGGAGCTGATGGCGAATACGCGATTGGCAAAGAGTTCAAGGGTACGTTCACCGCGCTGGTGGACTTTAAACCGAGCAGTGCTGTGAAAACAGGATTGAAGCAGGTGAACCAGATTCGCCTCGACTGCGTGGGAGATACGTTGACGGCGTTCATCAATGGACAGCAGGTTGATGAGGTGAAAGATTCCGACATCAAGTGGGGAACGCCGGCGATTGAGGCGGGCAGCCCCAAAGCTGGTGGCGGCACCATTGTCGAATTCAGCAAGTTTGTTGCGAGCCGTCCATAGTGATTCGTCACCCAGACTGTAGGAAGTACTGTCATTCCCCATCCGAAACTTTTGTGGCTGACCAGTGACTGACCCGCCACACGACAAAGCAAGTGAAGAGTCTGCGAAACTGATCGCAGGCTTTTTTTATTGCAATGCAAATTATTGACAATCCAATCACCGCTATGCTACAATCGAAATTGTCGAGGAAGACGCCAATCCCTCGGCAATTTTTTTAGGTTCAAACAAGGAGGAGAAAAATGTCTCGCACTAGCTACGCCTTTCTGATCGTCCTTTCACTGCTGATGCTCACACTGGTCGCATGCGGCGGCGCCGCATCCAACGCCACTTCCGCGCCATCCGGTGGCGCAACATCCGCGCCCGCGACCGCAGGGAGTCCCTCTGGGACGGCAACGTCTGCGCCTGCCGCCGGTGGCGCGTTGACGACGGTGAAGCTCGGCTACTCCGTCTGGGTCGGTTACGGTCCGCTTTTTATCGCGCGTGACAAAGGCTACTTCAAGGACGAGGGACTCGACGTCAGCTTGACCAAAGTTGAAGACCCGAAAGATCGTTTCACCGCGCTCGCAGGCAAGCAGCTCGATGGATTAGTCACCACCATCGACACCGCCTCGCAGTATTGGAAAGCAGAAACGCCTTTCAAGATTTTTCTTGGGCTGGATGATTCTTCCGGCGGTGACGGCATCATCGCCAAGCCGGAGGTCACTTCTGTCAAAGATTTGAAAGGCAAAAAGATCGGCGTGAATGTCGGCTCGGTCTCACATTATTTTCTCGATTACGAATTGCAGCAGAACGGATTATCCGACGCGGATGTCACGCTCGAAAAAATGAAGCAGGGTGATGTGCCCGCCGCGTTTGCTTCGGGACGAATCGACGCCGGCGTAACGTGGGAGCCGCACCTTTCCAAAGCGGTCAAGGGCGGCGCGAAATTGCTCATTTCATCCAAAGAGACGCCGGGGCTGATCGTAGATGTAATGCTCTTGCGCAGCGATGTGATCGCGGCACACCCCGAGTGGCCCAAAAAGCTGGTGCGCGCGTGGAATCGCTCAATCGATTACTGGAAGGCGAACCAGGACGACGCCAATTCGATTATGCAAAAAGGTCTGGGCGGATTCTACGAAAAGCCCGAGGACATCAAAGCGGACCTCGCGGGCGCGACACTGTACGATGCCGCGCGCAACAAGCAATTCTTTACGGGCAGCGGCGCGGGCAGCGCACTCGCCACGACCAAGTTCGCCATCGACCTGTGGACGAAACTGAACGTGATTACGACGCCGGTCAAAGCGGAAGATATGATCGACGCGTCCGCTGTGAATCAGTGAGTTGATAGGAGAAGGAGTCGGCGTGTGCGCGTCGACTCCTTTCAGTTCGCGCCCGATTATTTTTTATGGCAACGACGGCAAAACCAAAACAATCGCTTGCAGAAAAATCGAGCATCAGACGCCAAGCTCA
>JBBSHK010000613.1:0-2241 GCA_038253185.1 Anaerolineae bacterium
CATCGTCGCGCCGATCAAGGGCACACCGGCGGACAAGGCAGGTCTCAAAGCAGGCGATGTCATTCTGCAGGTCAACGATACCAAGATTGAAAATATGGACGTGCTCCAGGCGATCACGTTGATTCGCGGACCGCGCGGCTCGACTGTAAGATTAAAAGTTCAACGCGGCAGTCAACCCGCATTCGACGTGCCAATCCAGCGCGAGACCATCCTGATTCCGTTCGTCGAATCGCGGATGCTCGAGGACAATATCGCTTACATCAAGCTGAATGAATTCAGCGCGACCGCGCCGCAAGAATTGCGCGAGCAACTGCGGCAGCTGCTCGCGAAAAAACCAAAGGCGCTCGTCTTTGATCTACGCAACAACCCCGGCGGTTTCCTCGACGCCTCAGTGCGGATTGCGAGCGAGTTCTTGAAAGAAGGCTCGGTCGTGCTGGTGGAAAAATTCAAGAACGGTGATCGTCAAGATTATAAAACGGAAGCCGGTGGCGTGGCGACGGAGATCCCGCTGGTGCTGCTGGTGAATGAAGGTTCCGCCAGCGCGTCCGAAATTGTGAGCGGCGCGATCAAGGATTACAAGCGCGCGACCATCATCGGTACCAAAACGTACGGCAAAGGTTCGGTGCAAACACCACACGCCTTGAGCGATGCCTCGCAGTTGCGCGTGACCATCGCGCACTTTTTCAGCCCGCAGGAGCACGAGATCAATGGCGTCGGCGTTACACCCGACATCGAAACGCCGGACCCGACCGACGCGGACGCGGCGCGCGGGCGCGATCCGCAACTCGACCGGGCGGTGCAATTCATTAACAGTGGCGCGAAGTTGGACTTGACGCAATTATTTGCGCCGCTCCTGCTCCCCCACGCGGCGGCACTGGCGTTCTAACCGCACAGAGCGAAAACCCGTCGCGCCGAATTCGCGCTTGCACATCCGTGCATTGGAATTCGGCGCGATTTGTTTGAATTGGAAAACGCAAGTCGCGCGGCGGTTCACCTTTCAGGTTTTATTTTTCGGACCGAATGCCAGAAAATTTGAAAATTGTTGCAACGAACCGCAAGGCGTTTCACGATTATGCAGTCGAAGAAACGCACGAAGCGGGTATTGTGCTGACTGGAACGGAAATCAAATCGGTGCGCGCAGGGCGCGTGAATTTGCGCGACTCGTTTGCCACCGTACGCGAAGGCGAGGCGTGGCTGCACAACGTTCATATCTCGCCCTACGGACCGGCGAGCCGCCAGAATGTCGATCCCGATCGCGCGCGGAAATTATTGCTGCATCGCGGAGAGATCAACCGGCTGATGGGACGCGTACAGGAAAAAGGTCTGACGATGGTACCGCTGCGAATGTATTTGAAAAGCAATCGCGCCAAAGTGGAAATCGCGTTGGTGCGCGGCAAGCATCAATACGACAAGCGCGAGGCAATCGCCAAACGCGAGAGCGATCGCGAAATCCAGCGCGCCCTGAAGGAACGAGAACGGGAGTGAATCGAGTTCAGGATTCAGGTCAAAGCAGAATATTTCCCGGAACCGACGGCAGTCCTTTTGACGTCGCACAGCATTTCGTTCGATTCGGTTGAAAATCTACCAAATGCGGTCTTTGCCGCTGTTGTTTTTTTCAAACTGGAATGATCAGATTTCCTCTCTCAGCGTGGATGGAGGAGCTGCCACTCAAGTTTTCCAGGACATTAACTATCAAGGGTCTTGGCTCAGATTCATTGGATCGGGAGCGTGGGCAGATCCACGTAACTTTGGTTGGAGTGACATCATCTCATCACTAAAGGTTTATTACACAATCTAGCGATTCTGGGATCAAGTTGTCGTAAGATTATCCAAATACGATGCACTTAACTTGGGGCTGAATAGCTTCGACGGGGAGGGCTAGTTACTGTTGGCAAGCTGCGGATCCTGCCCGCGTTAAAACAGGAAAAATCTAGATGCGAACACACGCACCAACTTCGCGACTCTTCCGCTCGCTGCGTAAGCGCGTAGCGTAGATCACGGAGTCCGCAAATTATTTTGCGGCGTCTACGTCCGCGCTCCCCCGAAGCGCGAACGTCGGGCGACACCAAGTCGGGGTGTGGTAATCCCCACGCCGGTAAGGATTGCTGAAAGTCAACGCAAGTTGACACACGGCTGGCACGAGCAACTCCGCTAGTCGAGTCCGTTCGTGCGAGACAGGCGCACTCGTTGCGCAAAAGGCTAAGCTAAGCTTGTAGTCAACAGTGATTGAACTCTTCGGAC
>JBBSHK010000614.1:0-2240 GCA_038253185.1 Anaerolineae bacterium
ACGTGCCCGATGAAATCATCAGGCGGGTTTTGAAGGCGGGACGCTGGAGCGGCAGTTCAAAAAATACGCAGCCGTGGCAATTCATCGTCGTGAAAAATCGCGACACACTGAACGCGCTCGCGGACTGCGGCAATTACACCGATCACTTGCGGCGCGCGAATTTCGCGATCGTCATTGTGACGGAAAAGGCGCGCCGCGCGGAATACGACGCGGGACGCTGTTCGCAAAACATGATGCTCGCGGCGTGGAATGATAGCGTGGGTTCGTGCATCGCGTCGATGCATCGTGAAGAGGACGCGAAGCGCGTGCTCGGCGTGCCAGATGATTTTGAAATCCAACAGGTGATTTCGTTCGGCTATCCGACGGCGCAAGCGAATCCGCTCCAGCGTCCGCCGCGTCAAGGTGCGCGCAAGCCGCTCGAAGAAATGATTCATGAAGAAAAATGGTGAAGTGTAGAGGCGCAAGGTCTTGCGCCCCGACGTTGGTCTGATTGAATGCCTGAACTACCCGAAGTTGAAACTACGGTCCGCGATCTGCGCCCACAACTGATAGGACGTGGGATTACGCGCGCGTCGGTGCATTGGGATCGCACTATCGCGCATCCGCCCGCCGCGCAATTTATAAAAGCGATTGTCGGCTACACGATTCGCGACATCACGCGGCGCGGCAAGCACCTGATTTTTCATCTCCAGCCGACGGATGACCGAGGACGGAGGACGGACAAGTTTCTCCTCGTGCATCTGCGAATGACCGGCGGGTTTGGTTTCCACCAACCGCGCGAGAAACGCGACAAGCATGCCCACGTCGCGCTGCGGCTCGACGACGGACGCGAGTTGCGATTCCGCGACCCGCGCAAATTTGGGCGAATGTGGCTCGTGGACGATCCCGAATTCGTCGTCGGCAAACTCGGACCTGAGCCGCTGGAGATGAGCAAACGCGAATTCATGAAACTGATGCGACAACGCAAAGGAAAATTGAAACCGCTCTTGTTGAAACAAGAATTCATCGCGGGCATCGGAAATATTTACGCGGACGAATCGTTGTGGTACGCGCGCTTGCATCCGCTGCGCGATGTTGCCACCCTGACCGACGCGGAAATCGGCGCGCTGTACAACGCGATCCGGCGCGTGCTGCGAAAAGCGATTGGCGGCGGCGGCACGAGCTTTGACCAAAATTATCGCCGCATCAATGGGATGAGCGGTGAGCATCAAGAAGATTTGCGTGTGGTCGGGCGCGCGGGCGAACCGTGTTATGGCTGTGGCACGCCGATTGTCAAAACGGTGGTCGGACAGCGCGGAACGTACTATTGTCCGAATGATCAGCAACTCAGGGCTGAATCGAATGGTGATGTGTTGCCAAACTGATGTTTTCTCAAGAAAACGAGTGAATACGAGATGTGCAAACGCGCGAATATCCGCCAAGGCTCATTCAGCAATCTCAAAAGTAACCGTCGCAGGCTGCACGCTGATCTCGCTTGCAGGCTTGCGCCCGTACTAGGCATTCCGCCTCTCGAGTTGTTTGAATTGGCAGGCATATTAGTTGGCAAAAGGGATCAGTGATTGCGACTGCACAAGTAAGCGCCGCATCTAGCATTATCACAGATGCGGCGCGTTTGTTTTTTCCAATTCTCTCCTCGCTCGCTGAAAAACTTTGTCGAACGGCAGTTATGTGCGAGTCGCTTTTCTTTCAGCCAGCCACTTTTCCAATGAGCGCTTGGACTCACGGCTCGGTACACCCGCCAGCAAGGCAATCACTGGAATCAATTCGTCCAATCTTTCCCAGAAGATAATGTCGCGCCCGTCGCTATCTTCGAACACCCGCCAGTCGTTTCTTTCTTCTGCGGTTGCGTGCAATAAGCGAGGATACCAGATGAGTGGTACAGCGACGATGCGCCCGTCTTTGATACGGATAGACAGCAAGTCATTCGAAAACTCGACGTTTTCCACGCGTGGCTGTACTTCAATCGTGGCAATGCTCATCCCACATCTGCGAGAGGGCGCAACACGTTGCGCCCCTACAGCTTCTCCAATTCTCTTTTTGCGCGTTGGAAAATTTGGTCGAACATTGGCTTGGTGAGTTTGCCCGTGTTCGTATTTTGTCGGCTCGGATGATACGTTCCGATTACTAAATATTTGCCGATGTAATACAAAACATTGTGCCCGAATTTTGGACGCGGGCGCGGCACGGAAACACCATGCGCGTTTAGCACGTTCAGGATCGCGTTGAAACCAATCGCGCCC
>JBBSHK010000615.1:0-2231 GCA_038253185.1 Anaerolineae bacterium
CTCGCCGCGCGTGTACGGCTTGTCGAGACGCATCGTCCCTTTGGAAAAAACCATAATATATTCGTGTGTGTCGCGCAGCACGGGGTTCGACGCGCGCGCGAATGAACCCCACGCGGTACTTACGCCAGCCGTTGAACTTTTATCCCACAAAATTTCGCCGCGCATCAAGAAACCCAGTTCGAGAAACTGTTGAATGATGAATGCGTGCAGCGGAATGTACGGATTGCGATTTGTGTTCGCGACATTCACCGCGATGCGCCCCCCGGGGACGAGCACGCGCTGACATTCTTTCCACACCAGCGCGAGCAGTTCGAGATAGTGATCGAGCGGCGCGCGGTCCTCATAAAAATTGTAATTCTTGCCGACATTGTACGGCGGAGATGTGACGATGAGCTGGATCGAGTTATCGTCCAACTCTTCCATCGCGCGTGCGTCACTGCAATAAATTTTGTCGAGGTCCATCAAGATTGTATCAAGCCACGAAGTCACGAAGGAAAAATAAATTGATCGCTTTGTGTCTCTGTGCCTTTGTGGTAAATTCCGGAGTATACTCTCCGCGCGCGAGAACGCGGCACACTGTGACTTGTTCGCATGCTGAAATTTCCAAACGGTATATCAGCAGTTGCATGTGAACAAGTCAATGCCGCATTCTCTTGAACAACTTTTTTCGATTGTAACACGCCCGCGCGCGCGGCGCAATGAAACGAATGTTCTCACATAGTTCGTGAAACAAAATCAGGCGCGTTGCAGCAAGTCCGCATGAATTCGTGTGCCTTCCGCAAAATCTTTTTCAAGCAGCGCGCGTTCGATGACACCCTCTTGCGCGCCGACGACGAATATATTTACGCGAGGTAATTGCTCCACGAGTGTTAGACTGCGGCGCACCTTATCCTGCATCCCACCGGTCACATCAACACCGCGCGCGGCACCAACGCGCGCCACCACTTGGGCAAAAGTATTCGGAGTTATTTCGGGGATCAATTGCGCGCTGTCATCGTCGGAAGGGTCTGCCATAAAAATTCCATTCACCGCGCTGACATAGATGATGCGCCCGGGGAGAAAGAGCGGCGCGAGGTACGCGAAAAGCATCTCGGTGGAAACAATGGTCATGCCGCGCGTTTCGTCAAAGGCGACATCACCGTACATCAGTGGAACGAGATGATGGTCGAGCGCATTCCACAGCGGACTCACCGCAATCGCCTGCAGCTTGCCGTCGCGACAGCGCGCCGAAGCGGAGGGTTGAAATGAGACGACCGGCACGCCCTCACTCAAAAAAATATCGGCGACGATGCGGTTGAGACGATTCGCCGCCGCGCCGGTCTCGGCGTACGCGCGCCAATTTTCGGAAACGCCAAAGCCGGTTTTCTTTGCCGCGAAATGTCCGAACGAACCGCTGCCGTGCGCGAGCAAAATTTTCAAATCGCGATCGCGCGGGAGCGCGCGTTTCACCTCACGCGCCGCGCGGCGGATCACCTCTTCGCGCGGAGTTGCTTCCTGCGTCTTGTCGGTGATCGCAGAGCCGCCCAATTTGAGAAAGACGAGATGTTGCATAAGGAAAGGTTGAAAGTTCAAAGTTGAAAGTTGAATGTTGAAGCGTTCAACCTTTAACCTTTAACCTTCAACTGAGCGTTCCGCGACCACACTCGGCGGCGGCGCGGGTGTGCGTTCGCCCAAATCAATATGGTCAACTTGAATGCCGGCGAGTCGCAGATATTTCATCGCGAGTTTGTCGGGATACTGTCCGGCGTACACCACCCGCGTCAGCCCCGCGTTAATAATCATCTTCGCGCAGACCTGACAGGGTTGATGCGTTGTGTAAATCGTGCCGCCTTCGAGCGGAACCCCGTACTGCGCCGCTTGCATCAACGCGTTCTGCTCCGCGTGCAGCGAGCGCACACAATGCCCATCTAATATTTCGCAGCCCTCGTCGAGGCAATGGGGCAAACCTTTCGGCGCGCCATTGTAACCCGTCGTGAGGATGCGTTTGTCTTTGACGATGATCGCGCCGACCTGCGCGCGCAAACACGTTGAACGTTTCGAAACGTCCAGCGTAATATCTAAAAAATAAGTGTCCCAGTCGGGTCGAGACATGGTTCAGAATTCAGATGCCATATATCAGACAACAGACATTAGACCAGAGTCTGAACTAAATTCATCTGTCATCTGTTCTCTGTTGTCTGTCATCTACCCCGTTCCAAACTGCCGGTCGCCGGCATCGCCCAAGCCCGGCA
>JBBSHK010000616.1:0-2229 GCA_038253185.1 Anaerolineae bacterium
CGCAGTCGCGCTCGCTGTGCCCTCACCGGATGCTTTCGCCGCGCGCCTGCGCCAAAATTTTCCACCGATTATCGCGCGCATCGAGAACGGGCGCGTGCTGATCGACCCGCGCACGATTCTGCCACAGGATGAAGAACTGCTGCTCGTCGGCGTAGAGCGCACGGTCAAGCTCTCACATTAGGCTCCGCCTCGCCGCGCGTTCTTAGGTCAGCCCCTCTGGAGTAAATTCCAAATCAATGGTGGTGTTTAGACCTTCGAGGTTCCCGAAAATCTTGAAGGTCTGTCCTGCTCGCGTCGACTTGCAGTACCCGCAGAGTTCTTATTGCAACACGGTGAATAATGGATTATCATCGTCGATGTTCCGCGCGACGCGCGAATTTGATGCCGACTGGCTTGGGATGATGTAAAACTATGGCTTTGTCTCAACCTCCACTGCGCCCAATGACCGCAGGCGATATTCTCGATTACACGTTTCGTCTCTATCGCAAAAATTTTGTGACGATGGCAGGAATCGTCGCGGTCATCAGTCTGCCGCTCCTTATTCTCAATCTCGCGAGCACATTATACTTTCTGCAAACAGCTGGACTTGGTCAGAGTACGAATCCCTTTCTCAACCCCAGCTTTGCCGCCGACCCCGCTTCACTTTTGCCGTACTTTGGCGCGAGCGGATTGATTGGACTGCTCGGCGCTATCGCCTCCGTTTTTCAAACCGCGGCATTGTCGATCGTGGTGTCCGAACGCTTTCTCGGACGAACGATTACGATCGGCGAGGCGTATCGGCGCGCGCTGCGTCGCTGGCTCTCGCTCTTTCTGGTGATTCTCATCGCGGGGATGGTGTTCTTGCTGCTCGGCACAATTTTTGTTGTTCCCTTTATCGGAATTTTTGCGTTGATAGGAACGCGACAATCTTTTCAAAGCTCGCCGCAACTGGCTACTCTGGCAATGATCCTGCCCCTATTTGGCTGTCTCTTGTTTATCCCTGCCATCATCGCGCTGGTTCTTTTTAGCACGCGTTGGGCATTTGCTACCCAAGCCGTGGTGCTTGAGGATCAAAATAGCACGGGCGCGTTGCGGCGCAGTTGGCGTCTGGTCGGCGGTTCTTTCTGGCGGGTGTTGGGCATCATCGGACTCATCGGGATTTTGATTTACGTGTTGAGCTTGGCGATCACCGCGGTAGCGGGTGTTATTTTTTTTGTGGTCCCTTCCTTGGTCGTACGCGCGGCGGCGAACACTTTGCTCACCGGCATGGTCGGGATCCTGCTCACGCCAATCCAGATCGCGGCGCTGACTTTGCTGTATTACGATTTGCGGATTCGCAAAGAAGGATTTGATTTGGAACTCTTGTCGGGGCAGATCGACGCAAAATGAAACGCGCGCTCATTCTCGCCATTATTTTTTTATTCGCCAGCGCACACCCTGCGCGGGCGGAAGGACCGGTCACACTGCGCGACTATCGCGAGGCAGTCGCGACGGCGCTGTCGCTGGTCGAGCAGGCGAACGGGTCGAATTCAAGCGAACAAGATGCCGCGTTGTTAAAACAAGCGGCGGCGCGTCTCGAAACCATCACCCAAGTTCAACTCGAATCCGGTCAGCGCGTGCCGGTAGATAATCGCCCTCTGATCGCGGAATTGAACAATGCCGCGCAAAACGCGCAAGGCGCGACGGTCGCCGATGCGCTGGAACGTTTACGCGCGTTGAATGCGGCGCTGGGAGAATCGCCGGCGCGCGTGAATGAGGCAGACCTCGCGAGCTTGAGTGACATTCTGAGCAAGCCACCTTTCGCGCCAGTGGCGGAAGAGAATTGGTTGCAGTGATTGCTGCGGGTAATTAACGAATGGCTATCGCGTCTGGTGGGCGATACCGTGCGCGGAGTGTACGACACGCGCGATATTTTTGTGGTCGTCGGCATCGTGATCGTCGTCGGCGTGCTGCTCTATTTCCTCCGCCAGCTGCGGCGCAATATGGTGCCCGAGTTGGCGAACGCGCCGGTCGCCGCGGATGAAAACGTGACCACGTCGCGCGAGGCATTGAGCCGCGCGCAGCGTTTCGCCAACGCGGGGGATTATCGCGCCGCCGTTCGCCAACTGTATCTCGCCACGCTGCTGCTGCTGGACGAGCGCGGGCGCGTGCCGTACGATCCTTCGCTGACGAATCGCGAATATTTGCGCGCCGCCGCGATCGAGCCGGCGGTCGAACACGCGCTGCGGCCGATCGTCGAAACCTTTGACC
>JBBSHK010000617.1:0-2215 GCA_038253185.1 Anaerolineae bacterium
CGCCGCCGTATTTGAAAAGTGCGATTCCTTTTTTGCGGACAATTTTAGAACCGTCTGCCAAGCGAAACGTTTGCTCGGCGATTGGCTTGATGCCAAGCCGTTCCAGAACCGGGGTGGGGACAATTGAATAGACCGCGCCCGAGTCAATCAGAAATTCGAGCGGCTCGGTCACATCCGGGTTGGAGGGGTTTCCAACCGCAATCTCAAGATGAGTCAATCCCATATCAATCTTTTTTACACGACATCTAATTGTGAATTGAACTCAACCCGAAGTGCCCTGATTTGTTTCTTCGCCGCCGTCCGGAGTTGTCGCGGTTTTGGGCGCGGCGCTCGAAGCGGGGCGCGGCGCGGTCGCCGGCGATTTCGCGGCGGCGGCGGCAGTGGTCGCTTGCGCCTGAGCCGCCGCGGGTTTTTTAGTTTTGGCTTCTTCTTTCGCGCGGCGAGCGGCTTCTTCGAGCGCAAAATCCGTTGGCTTGATCTTGCTATAGTACGTCGTGGATTTCATCAGCGCGTTAATATCAAAGATGTGATTGACGTGGCGCTCGTAGCCCGCCAGCTCGTAATCATTATCCATCTTGATCGCATCGAACGGGCAGAATTCCGCGCACAGTCCGCAGTTCATACACACGTCAATGTCAATGAAAAATTCCGCGGCTTTTGGTTTGGGTTTGCCGTCGTCGCCGACTGCGCGCACGATCCAGATGCACTGCGGGGGACAAACTTTCGCGCAGATGCCGCAGGCGGTGCAGCGTTCTTCGCCAATCTCTTCTTGCCCGGTTTCGGCGCTGACGATGGGATTGCCTGCCGTGTCCACTTTCGGTTCATAAATCAAGAACGGGACAAAACGAAAATTTTCCGGCGGCGGCAGTTTGACTTCGGGATACTCGACCGTGAAAAGACCCTTCTCCTGAATCGTCCCGCGTTCTCGCGTCAACTGCGCGTCGACGCGCTTTGTCATTTTCTTTTCCTTGAGCCGCTCGCCGACGTCCACCGTGTACGTTTCAACTAGATGCCTCAGCGTAATCAACATCCCGTTCGCAACACCCGCACCAGGTATCTTCATAAGTCCTCCGAGGACTGTCCAAAAAGTTTCAAGTTAAAAATGGATTAGGAACCTTAAACCTTCAACTTTTAACTTGAAACTTTTAACTTGCCTACCGATCCACCGAGCCCATAATAATATCCACCGAGCCGAGGATGCCGACGAGGTCGCCAACTTTGTGACCGACCGACATTTGCTCCAACGTTCCGAGATTGATAAAATCCGCCGCGCGCACGTGATAGCGATACGGATTCGGGGTGCCGTCACTCACGACGTACCAACCGAATTCACCGCGCGGCGCTTCCATGTGCGCGTAATAATCACCCTTGGGCACACGCACCTGATAATTTTTCTTGCCGGTCTGAATTTCTCCCGTGGGAATATCTTTCACCGCTTGGCGCAAAATCTTGCACGACTCGCGCAGTTCCTGAATTCGTACCAGCATCCGGTCGTAAATGTCGCCGTGTGTGCCGACCGGGACATCAAATTCAAAGCGATCGTAAATCGAATACGGGTCGGCGCGGCGAATATCGTACTTGACACCGGACGCGCGCAGCAGCGGACCTGACACGCTGTAATTGATCGCGACATCCGCGGGCAGTACCCCGACCCCTTTCGCGCGCACGTCGAAAATTTCATTGTGAACCAGGTACGATTCGAGTTCGTCGGCGATGCGCATCAAACGATTCTCCGCGAGTTCTTTCACCACTTCGAGCACGCCATCGGGCAGGTCGCGCCACACGCCGCCAAAGCGCATATAGTTGCACATCATACGCGAACCGCCGCTTGCTTCAAAAATGTCGAGAATCAATTCGCGTTCTTCGATGCCGTACAAAATTGGAGTGAAAAACGCGCCGAGGTCGGAATACAATTGCCCGATGCCGCCGAATAAATGTGACTCGATACGCGTGAGCTCATTCATAATCACGCGGATGTACTCGGCGCGTTCCGGCGGTTTAATGCCCATCAATTTTTCGACCGCCATCACGTAGCCGTGCTCCATGCTCATTCCCGCGAGATAATCCAAACGGTCGCAAAACGGAATGTTCATCAGGTACGTATTCCGCTCGCCGATCTTTTCATGATTGCGATGCATATAACCGTACACGGGTTCGAGCGCCATCACCGTTTCGCCATCGAGCGTCGTCCGCATTCGAAACACGCCGTGCGTAG
>JBBSHK010000618.1:0-2208 GCA_038253185.1 Anaerolineae bacterium
ACGGCAACGATTCTGGCGACGCTATTGGTGTCGCCAGTAGACAATTCATCCAGAGAGGTGGAGGGAGACGGCCCGAAGAAGCCCGGCAACCAGTCGCCGCTAACAGCGTCGAGTCTAGGTGCCAACTCCGGCAGAATCATTTCAAATATTCTGCAAGATGAAAACTGCGTATAGCGTTTTGTGCTATGAACTTCCACCTCTCCCTATGCGGAGAGGTTTTTTATTTTCTGGAGGGGTTGATGAAGTATTTATTGGGATTGCGCTGTCGCGAGTGCGGTGAGACCTATCCGCCCGAAGCATTGTTCGTGTGCGACAATTGTTTCGGTCCGCTTGAAGCGTACTATGACCGCGACCTGCAAAAAGCGAATGTGTCGCGCGAATCGATCAGCGCGGGACCGCGCACGCTCTGGCGCTATCACGATTTTTTACCTTCACGCTATGATGCACGCGTGGACCTCAACGATGGTTGGACGCCGCTGCTGCGCGCGGAAAATCTTGGACGCGCGCTCGGGTTGAATAATTTGTATTTGAAAAATGATACGGTCAACCCGACTTTTTCTTTCAAAGATCGCGTGGTCACGGTCGCCGCGGCGAAAGCGCTCGAATTGGGAATGCGCGCGCTCGCCTGCGCCTCGACCGGCAATCTCGCGGGCGCGGTGGCGGCGCACGCGGCGCGCGCCGGACTCGCCTCGTACGTTTTTATTCCCGCCGACCTCGAACCGGCGAAAATTCTCAGCGCGGCGATTTATGGCGCGACGATTGTGGCGGTCGAGGGCGATTACGACCAGGCGAATCGTCTCGCGACTGAAGCCGCGGAGGAGTACGGCTGGGGTTTCGTCAACATTAACCTGCGCCCGTACTATGCCGAAGGATCAAAAACTTTGGGCTTTGAAGTCGCGGAGCAATTGGGCTGGCGCGCGCCTGACCGCGTAGTCGTGCCCATCGCCTCGGGCGCGCTGTTCACCAAAATTTGGAAAGGGTTTAATGAATTCCGCGACGCGGGCTTGATCGAGGGCGCGCTGCCAAAAATGGTCGGCGCGCAGGCGGCAGGTTGCGCGCCGGTTGCCGCCGCATTCGGCGAAGACGAAAAAGAAATTCGTCCGGTGAAAGCGCGCAGCGTGGCGAAATCACTCGCGATCGGGAATCCCGCCGACGGGCGTTACGCGCTGCAAGTGGCGCGACGTTCCGGCGGCGGGATTGAAGCGACGCCCGAATCACAGGTGGCGGAAGGAATGACGCTGCTCGCGCGCACCGAAGGAATTTTTGGCGAGACCGCCGCGGGCGTCGTGATTTCGGTACTGAAGCAATTGGCGGACCGCCGCGCGATTGAGCGCGACGAAGTCGTGGTCGCTTACATTACCGGCAATGGTCTGAAAACACGCGAGGTGATTGAATCACGACCGTACGCGCGCGTAGACACTGCGCCCAATCTCGAATCATTCCAGCGCGTGTTCGAGCCACGACCAGCCGAAAGAGTTCTCGCATAAATGCAAAGGAGTCTGAAATGAATTGCAAAGTAAAAATTCCAACGCCACTGCGCCGTCACACACAGGGCGCGTCGTATGTCGAGGTGAATGGCGCACAGGTACGTGACGCGCTCGACGACTTGAGCACGCGCTATCCGACCGTGCGCGAACGATTGTTCGACAATCAAGGTCAAGTCAAGCCGCACCTGAATATTTTTCTGAACAACGAAGACATTCGTTTTCTCAATGGACTCGACACGACATTGCGCGACGGCGACACAGTAGTACTACTGCCAGCGCTAGCGGGCGGATAGGCGCGCGTGACGCTTGACACCTCGAAAAAATTCTGCTATAGTAGCGCCAACATAAAACAAAAACGTTGAACCGGACGAGTAACTGCGTTACGGATTTCAGAGAGTCGGATGGTTGGTGAGAGTCCGACAATTACGAACACAGTGAATGGACCGGGGAGTTGCTGAACCGAACGCGAATGCAAGTCGGTTCAGCCGGAAAGCGCCCCCGTTATCGCGGCTGAGGGGATAAATGGGATCCTTCGGATTCCCAGAGTCCCTGCAAATGAGTGAGGCTGGCTCCGCAATTCCGTCGTCATGGCGGAATTTTTATTTGTGAATAGAGCAAGTCTCAATTGGGTGGCACCACGGGCAGATTCAAACGCTCGTCCCTCTAGGGGATGGGCGTTTTTTATTTCCCACACATCAGGGTATCTCAACTCATCTCAAAA
>JBBSHK010000619.1:0-2193 GCA_038253185.1 Anaerolineae bacterium
ATCTCACGAACGGAACTAAATTCGACAGTTCGCTCGACCGCGGTCAACCTTTTTCATTTCAAATCGGTGCGGGGCGCGTGATCAAAGGTTGGGACGAGGGCGTTGCCGGAATGAAGGTTGGCGGCAAGCGCCGCTTATTGATCCCGCCCGCGCTCGGGTATGGCACGCGCGGCAGCCCGCCCGTGATTCCGCCGAATGCGGATTTGATTTTTGACGTGGAGCTTTTGGGCGTCAAGTAAATTTCCGAATGAGCGAGAGTTCTGAAAAAGATTCGAACGCCGCCGCGCGGCGGCAGGCGCGACGCGAGCGACGGCAACGTCAGCAACGAACCTATCTGGGAATCGCCGTCGCGTTGGCACTCGTCGGCGTTCTCGCCTTCGTCGCCTGGTATTCTTTTTTGCGCGCGCCGACCACTGCGAACATCGCGAGCGCGCTGACGAATACCACCACGACGAGCAGCCCGGGCGCCGCCGCGATTCCACCCCAACAGAGGAGTAATATGTACAAAGCCGCTCCGGCTATGCAGATCGATCCAAAGAAAACTTATCGCGCGACCATTCAAACCTCCAAGGGCGATATCATCGTTGACCTTTTTCCCAAAGACGCGCCGCAGCATGTGAACAATTTTGTGTTTCTCGCGCGCGATGGGTTTTATAACAACCTGACATTTCATCGCGTCGAGGCGGGTTTTGTGATTCAAGGTGGCGACCCGTTGGGAACGGGTACGGGCGGACCGGGTTACACCGTTCCTGCTGAGATTGGCGCGAAACACACCAAGGGCGCGCTGGCGATGGCGCGACAATCCGATCAGGTGAATCCGACGCGCGCTTCGAGCGGCAGCCAGTTTTACATCACGCTGGATGCGACGCCGTTTCTCGATGGCGCGTACAGTGTCTTTGGACAGACTACGCCCGAGACGATGCCGGTTGTACAAAAGATCGTCAGGGGCGATAGCATCAAGACCATTACGATCGAAGAAAAGTAGAGACATTCCGTGGAATGTCTGTGCTGACGCGAGATCATTGTGCCAAACGTTTTTGCGTACGGTGAGCCAATCATTTTCAGTGGGCGCGGCAATCGTCCGCTCGCCGAGGCAATCTGCCGCCACATTGGGTGTCCGCTGTCCGGAGCGGACATTTTCGATTTCCCGAATGAAAATATTTTTGTCCAGCTCAAACGTAGTGTACGGGGGCACGATGTCTTTTTGATTCAGGGACTTGGCTCGCCGGTCAACCGCAACATTATGGAGCTGCTGATTTTCGTCGACGCGCTCAAGCGCGCCTCGGCGGGTCGCATTACGGTGGTGCTGCCCTTCTTTGCCTACGGGCGGAGTGACAAAAAAGATCAGCCGCGTGTGCCGATCACTGCGCGCTTGCTCGCCGACCTGATCGTGACTGCGGGCGCCGACCGTTATATGACGATCGATTTGCACGCCGGACAGATTCAAGGATTTTTCAACATCCCCGGTGACGAACTCACCGCGCTGCCGATCCTGGTGAATTATCTTCAGGAAAAAAATATCCAGGACGCGGTGGTGGTCTCCGCCGATTTGGGTTTTGCGAAAAAGGCGCGCAACTTTGCGGGGCGTCTCGACGTGCCGCTCGCGTTTGTCGAGAAGCGGCGCGTCCAGAGCGAGCGCCGTGTGGAATCGCTGACGGTCATTGGCGAAGTCGAAGGGCGGAACGCGATTCTGGTGGACGAACTGGTGGACACCGCGGGGACGCTGACGTCCGCCGTGGACCTTTTGAAAAACAGCGGCGCGCGCAGTGTTTGTACCGTTTGCACGCACGCGACCCTGTCCGGCAGTGCGGTGGAAAAATTGAGCAATGCCGAAATTGAAGAATTCATCTGCACCGACACGATTGATATTCCCGCCGAGAAACGCCTGCCGAATTTCAAAATCCTGTCGGTCGCGCCGCTGTTAGGCGAAGTCATCCGGCGCACCAACGAAGCGACGAGCGTCGGCGAATATTTGAAGGATACATAAAAAGTGACAAGCGACAAGTATAAAGTCGCGGGTTAAGGAGACAAAGATTCATTCAACTTGCTTGCACTTTCTAAATGCGCCCGACGTTATCACCAAGACACCAAGATTTTCGGTACGTCAACTTGATGGTTAATTCCAAGCTGGTCGTTTCATCAAGTGGCAACTTGAGAAACATTGACACCTGTGACGTGAGACGAGCGACCTGA
>JBBSHK010000620.1:0-2187 GCA_038253185.1 Anaerolineae bacterium
GCAATTCGAGCATCTCGCGTTTTTTGCCGGGGTCTTCATTGTTGAATTGCTGATAGAGTGTATAGTCGTTGGTGAAATCGAGATCGTGATCGAGCACCGTCGAGCGCAGATAGACGTAATAATAAGTTCCGTCGCCGACAATCAAGCGCCCGTAACGCCGCGGGACGAGCAAAATCGACGCGCCGAACACGATGATAAAAATCAAAAGGATCGCGGTAAAAAATGGCAACGGACGCGCGACGATCTGATCCAGCCGCGCGCTCCAGCGCGTATTCGTATTCGGACGAGATTGTGCAAGTTCCATATTACAGACCGGATTTGCGAATTTCGCCGCGCACCGTTTCCAAAAAAGTTTCCGCGCCGCGCCTCCACGAATAATTTTGCGACGCGCGTTGGCGCGCGTTCACGCCCATCGCCGCGCGCCGCGCGGGGTCGTTCAATAATTCTACTGCCGCCCGCGCGAGCGCCGCGGGAGTCGCCTCGACCAGCGCGCCGGTCTTGTCGTTGGAAATAATTTCGCGCGGTCCGCCCTCGTCCACCGCGACGACCGGCACCCCCGCGGCGCTCGCCTCCAACACACTCAAGCCGAAGGATTCTTGCTTGCCCGTGTGCAGATACAAATCCGCGACGGCATAATACGCGGGCAGTTGCTCATCGGGCACAAAGCCGGTGAAAATCGTGGCATCCTCCAATCCAAGCTCGCGCGCGAGGTGGCGCAGCGCCCCCGCTTCCGGTCCCGCGCCGACGATCAGACCGACCGCGTTGGGCACGCGCGCGCGAATTTGTTGCAACGCGCGCAAGAATACATCGAGGCGCTTGCGCGGGTGCAAAAAATTCACGGTGAGCAGTACACATTGCGCGTTGAGGGGATAACGCGCGCGCAAATTTTCCACCTGCGCGGGCGCGGGCGCGACAAAATCCACGCCGTGGGTAATCACGGTCGCGTCGCGTCCGTATGCCGCGCGCAGGCGGCTCGCGCCAAATTCACTGTTTGCGAGCAGCCTGTCCGCGCGGCGCGCCATCGCGGCGTCCAATTTTTTGTAAATGGAAAAGAAGGGTCGCGCTACTATTCCTGCCGCGCCGAGCCGCGCCACGATCTCGCGCGTGTCGTCGTAGATAAAACGCGGCGGCTCGTAGCAAAAGTAGAGCTGCGGAATTTTTCTCTTCGCAAATTTTTTCGACCACGCGAGCGCGGGCAGAGATGGTGGTCCAAAAAAAGTAATGGCTTCGGCGTCGGCGCGAATGTGAGCGAGCAAACGGATCGAGTAGAGATATTCGAGCGGCGCGTCGAGATAATGATTGTGAAATATATTCCCGCGCATGCCGGTTTCGATCAAGGTCACCGCGGGATCGAGCGCGGGGCGGCAGCTATTATCAAAATAATTGGTGACGAGTGTGACCGGTGCGCCGAGCGCTGTCACGTGCGCGGCGAGACGGAGGATGAGTCGTTCCGCGCCGCTGAGCTTGCGCAACTGTGGATAGACGAAATAGATCATCGAGGGTTGTCCGACAAATCGGACGCGGCAGATTATAGCACAGTGAATTGGATCCGCTAAAAGAACGACGGACTATTCGATGAATAGTCCGTCGTATAACTCACCACAGACGTAGAACAACACTTCTATTGCTCCGGTTCAAACCGATAGCCCTGCTCGCGCTCGGTGTGGATATAGCGAGAGTGGAACGGAGGATCGCCGATTTTTTTGCGGATGTGCGAGATTCGCACCTTGATCGAGGCCGCGTCGCGAAATTTGTGGTCGCTCCAACCCGCGCTCAGCAGTTCTTCAAAGGAGACGATCTGTCCTTCACTCTGGATGAGCCGGTGAATCAGACGCCATTCGGTGGGCGTCAGATTCACCGGCTTTCCATTCACCATAACGCGGTGGGCGGCAAAATCGACGGACAGCTTGCCGTCAAAGGAATGCACTTGCCGGCGCGCGGCGCGTCGCTGATACTCGCCCAGTCTGCGACGAATCCGCGCGATCAATTCCTCGTTCGCAAAGGGTTTGGTGATATAGTCCACCGCGCCGTAATCAAAGCCCTTGACGCGGTCCTCGACCAGCGTGCGCGCGGTGAGTAGAATGATGGGCACATCGGTATAGGAGCGCAACTGCTCCAGGATCCAAAAGCCGTCGTGCCCGGGCAGCATCACGTCGAGCAGGATCAAGTCCGGTTGGTCGCGGGACA
>JBBSHK010000621.1:0-2185 GCA_038253185.1 Anaerolineae bacterium
CGGGCGCGAGAGTTGGAGCGGCGGTGGGACTGGATACGGTTGGAGCGGGCGGCGTGGCTGAAGGTTGCTGCTGCGCGGCGAGAGTCGGCGCACCACTCGGCTTTGGACTTGAAAGAAACCAGACCGCGCCGACGACGAGGAGAATCAGCAGCGCGGCAATGACGAGTATTCGGACTGTGCTCGACTTCATCCTATCGATTGCAGATTGTAGATTAAAGACGTTGAAATCCGCAATCCGCCATTTCTCTAGCCCTTGAGTCCTGTCGTTTTCACGCTCTCGACGATATAACGCTGCAAGAATATGTAGATGATCAACACCGGTATAGCCGTGACCGCGGCGCCTGCCATCAGCTTGCCATAGTCAAAGGTGTATTGTCCCTGAAGCGTCGCCAAACCGGCGGGTAGCGTTTGCTTGGCGCGATCGGTGAGGACGAGCAGGGGCCACAAAAAGTCATTCCACGAACCCATAAACGACAACACACCCAACGTCGCCAGCGCACCATACGATAAGGGGAGCGCGACATGGAAAAAGATTTGCCATGGGCTGGCGCCGTCGATGCGCGCCGCCTCCTCCAACTCTCTTGGAATCCCTTGAAAGAATTGGCGCAGATAAAACACGCCAAAGACACCGGCGAGACCCGGTATGATGACGCCCTGATATTGATTAATCCAGCCGAGCGCCGAAACCGTGAGATAGTTTGGGATCAGGAACATCAGCCCCGGCATTACCAGTGTCGCCAGCAGGATGCCGAAAAGGAGATTGCGTCCGGGGAACTCCATCCGCGCGTAGGCGTAGCCCGCCAACGAATCGACGGCGAGGATCAGCACCGTAAAGATCACCGACACCAGCACACTGTTCAGAAACCAACTGTAGACCGGAACGGAGGGATCATTAAAAATATTGGTAAAGTTCTCAGCCGTCGGGTGAATCGGAATCCAGTTCGGCTGAAGCACTTCGCGGAACGGCTTGAACGCGGTCGATAGCATCCAGACCAACGGTAGCACGAAAAAGAGCGCGAGGATTATCAGCACCAGATAAAGGGGGATTCTCGACCCGATGCGTGGCTGCCCTTTACTCTCGCTCGCAATCCGGGCGGCGGGTCGGTCAGTTGATGCAGCAATTGATGCCATAGTAATGACTCCTTACGATTCTTCGGAACGACCAAAGACCTTAAAGTTGAGCGTAGTGAGGAGCAGCAGAATCGCGGCGAAAAACACCGACATCGCGGCGGCGCTCCCCATACGGTTTTGCAAAATACCCTCGATGAAGATGCGCTGAACGATTGGTTCGGTCTGCCGCACCGGACCGCCGCCGGTCATAATGTACGGCTGCGCGAAAAGATTGGCGGAGGCGAGCAGCGTCGTGGTAACCACAAAGACCAACACCGACCGCAGCATCGGTATCGTTATCTGGGAAAATTGTTGAAAGCGATTTGCTCCATCAATCTGTGCCGCCTCATAAAGCGAAATGGGAATCTCCTGCAGCGCCGCCAAAAAAATCACCGTGTTGAAACCGACGGTCCACCAGACGGTGCAAATCGTGATCGCGATCCAAGCCCAGGGCATCGCGCCAAGCCACGGCGTCTGCGGCAGTCCTAGGTTCGCTTGATAAGTATTGATGAGACCACCTTGCTCGAACATCCACCGCCAGATCATCGAGGCAACCACCGGCGAAAGCGCAAAGGGCGCAAAGTAAATGGTGCGGAAAAAATTGCGCCCGCGATATTTGCCGTTCAACAACACTGCCAGCACGAGCGCGACCGCGACCAGGGGCGGAACGCTGTAAAGCACAAAGATGCCCGTGTTCGTGATGGCGCGCCAGAAATCGTCGAACTGGATGCTGTTGGGGCTGAAGAGATTCGCGTAATTCTGCAACCCGACGAAGGGACGGAAATCCGGGCGCAAAAAATCAAAGTTGAACAGACTGATGTAAAGTCCGTAAAAGAACGGCCAGCCGAGGAACGCGGAAAAGACGATGAGGTGCGGCAAGATGAAAAGATAAGGCGTCAGGTTGAAGGGCTTGCGCGCCGTTCCTTGAGTTGGTGCCGCCACCCGCGCCCGTTCCATAGTAGTTGCCATGGATGACCTGCCTTTCAGATAAAGTAATGGCGGGAAGCCCACGCGCGGGGGCGTCCCGCTGACGATCAAACAGCTTTATGGCGGCTTGTACTTTTGTGCGTTGTCA
>JBBSHK010000622.1:0-2182 GCA_038253185.1 Anaerolineae bacterium
AAAGGCGACGCCGTGTTCGGGCATACAGTACACACACCGAAAGTTGCAGCGATCGGTAAGTGAGATACGCAGGTAGTGAATGTCGCGACCGAAGGAGTCATGCATAGAATCAGTATAACACGCGTGGTGGTGTGGGTCAATGAAATCTAACGCAACTGTAATGTTATGAACGCGAACGAATCGCGTGCTTTGACGCGCGTTCTCATTAGTGTTAGAATCGCGCTCGTTCATACTTGACCGCGAGGACGATACATTGACTTTATTGGAAGTGGCGATTCTGCTGGTGGCTCTCGTGTCGCTCGGCGTCACCTGGCGCGCGCGGGCGCGCGTACAGCAGTTGGATGAGAGAGTCAGTCGCTTGCTCAGCACGGTGTACGAAACGCGCGTCGAGCAAAGGCAGTTGCGCGAAGAGATTGAGAGACGGCTCGCGAAACTCGACCTTGCGGTGAAACAAAATTTGGGGCAGACGCGCTTTGATCCCTCCATCCGTCTCGCCGAGCTCTATCAGCTAGACCCGCGCGCGCAGACTGTCCTCGCGGCGTTTCACATTGGCGGCTGCGACCACTGCGCGGTGGATGAGCGCGAAACTTTGGGCGAAGCCGCGCAGCAAACGGGCGCGGATTTGAATCGCCTGCTCGCCGCACTGAATAATCTTCCGCCGGATGGACAAGCGCCGGAACTGCGAACGCCCAACGTGCACTTTGAGATCTAGACCCGAACTATTTTACTTTTTGTAGGGGCGACGCTGTGTGGTCGCCCTTTTGCATTTTTCGTTTGAGGTATAATGTCGCGAATTATAGTCGACGCGCGCGGGCGCGCATTTCAAGCGCGACCATTCCGTCGCATCGTTTCGCTGGTGCCAAGTTGGACCGAAACGTTATTTGCCTTTGGTCGGGGCGAATCGCTGGTCGCCATCACCGACTATTGTGTAGAACCCAAAAACCGGGTTCTACGCGTGCCGAAAATAGGTGGGACGAAAAATCCGCGCTTGAGTGAAATCATTGCGCTCCACCCCGATCTCGTTATCGCCAACGTCGAAGAAAATCGCAAAGCGGATATCAACAAGCTGGACGAACACGGCATTCCTGTTTTCGTGACGTTTGCGCGAACGGTCAATGACGGCATCAAAGAACTGAATGAACTGGGAGCATTGCTCTGCGCGGCGAATGTCGCAAGAATTGTTGAGCCGATTGAAGCAGAGTATCGTTCGGCGTTGATGCAAGAAGAATTCGCGCCGCGCCCGCGCGTGTTTGTCGCGATCTGGAAAGACCCGTGGATGACCGCGAACGGTGATACCTTCATCAGCGATATGATCGAACTCTGCGGCGGTGAAAATATTTTCCGCGACCGCGCGCGTCGCTTTCCACTCGCGTCAGATCTCGGCTTGACCGCCCCGCGCGAAATATTGGGCGAGCGGGACACCCGTTACCCGCGCGTTTCCATCGAAGAAATCGCGCAGCACGCGCCCGAAATAATCTTACTGCCCGACGAGCCGTACCCATTCAGCGACGCCGACGTCGAAGAATGGCGGGGACGCGCGCAAATTCCTGCGGGGCAAAATGAGCGAGTGATTCTTTTGGATGGAAAGGTGCTCTCGTGGTACGGCGTGCGCATCGGCGAGAATATTAAAACATTGAGAGCGATACTGTATGGCCCCCAGACGACGAACCGTAACTAAAACAGACGCCAACGCCAAACCGAGCACGGTCTTTGAAAAATCCGCGGGCGCGGTGCTGTTTCATCGCGGCGCGACGCTGGAATACTTGTTAATTCTTTCGACCTACTGGGAATTTCCAAAAGGGTTGGTCGAAGCGGATGAAAGCGAGACGGCTGCGGCGGTGCGCGAAGTGTTCGAAGAGACCGGCTTGCGAATTCAACTCGTGCCCGGCTTTCGTGAAGAGATCAATTATTTCTATCGTCGCGGAGTGCTGGTGAAAAAACAAGTCGTGTACTTTCTCGGCGAAGCAGAGTCGCGCGACGTGCATGTTTCGTGGGAACACCACGAAGCACAGTGGTTGGATTTTAAAGCCGCGCTCGCGCAGTTAAAGTACCCGAACGCGCGCGGGATCTTGCAGAAAGCAAACGAGTTTTTGACGGAGGATGTGCGACGGTATACCCGCGGCGGTTCCTAATTCCTTCGTCTTCCATCGTCCGTCGTCCGTCCACTCCCAATGAAAATTCT
>JBBSHK010000623.1:0-2182 GCA_038253185.1 Anaerolineae bacterium
AAGCAAAATGCGCGCCGCCCCGACTCTGACGCACGGACACACACTCCGACGGAATTCACGAGAGCGGCGCAATCTTTCCCTCTCCTGCGATAGCGGTGGAGGGTTCGAGGGTTGTCGCTCTAGGAAAATTTTTCCATTGACAGTGTCCTTTTTCTCCTCTACACTCGCGACATAAAGCCATGTCCAAGTATTTTTTCCTTGTCCTCCTCTTGACTCTCAGCGCCAGATGCAGCGCGAATACCTCCACGGCTTCCAGAGCCGCGACCGCGATTCGTTATCCCGCGACGTGGACGCCCGCGCCGACCGCGACCGCCGCGCCCCCGAAACCGACCGCGACACTTGTGATCAGCGCGAAATCGGTTACGTCCACAACCGCCTCAAACAATTTCCGCCGCTATCCATTTCCTTCATACGGCACAATTGGCGCGTGGGTTGATACCACGCATCTCTCGCCCGGCTTGATGCGCGAGCTCGCGCCCCATGTCCAATTGGCAATCGGCTCACAGGCATTCACCCTTCGCCAAATCAATCCGCGCGCGATTGCCCTGGCGCGACTCGACGCGCTCACCCAGACCGAGACGATCAATCTCCGCGCGCTCGCGCTTGGGGGAGTTTACGACGGCGTGCTGCTTGAACACCTCGGCGCAAGTCCACGCGCCAATTCCGCCAGCGCAGTGACGAATTTACTGAACCCACTCCGCACAGGTCTCGCGACGCGGCTGGTGATCGCCGACACGTTCGCGTGGGAAGACGGCGCGGCTTTTGCGCTACACGCGTCAGAGGCGAGCGCGCTCTTGTCGCGCGTTGATGGGGTTTGTGTGTGCAGCTTTCTGCGTCCGTCGAACGCACCGCTGACCAAGTTCAAAGATGAGGGTGAATGGAAAAAAGATGTGAGCGCGCTCGCGGCGCTTTCGTCCGCGACCAATGACATTGTGCTCGTCGCGACGCGTTTCGATAAGGTGAGCGATAAGGAGACGAACGCGCTAAAGCAGTGGTTCGATTACGCGCTGGCGTCGTACTTGCTCGGGGCGAACGGCGTACACACGTATTTCAGTTTTCAAGGTCCGCGCGCGGACGATTATATGGCAAGCACGCCGCTGAGCAGCTCACTCGGCGCGCCGCTGGGCGGATATTTTCAAAGCTATGGTCTCTATGCGCGACATTTTGCGCGGGGGATGGTCGTGGTGAATCCGGGAAATTTCACGCGCGAGCTGCCGCTGGCGCGCAGCTGTACTTCTGATTCCAATCAGGTAGTGACGCGTGTAAAATTGGAACCTCATACCGGCATGATTTTGTTGGTGGCGCAATAACTCTACTTGTCTTGCAACGCCGCCACCCCCGGCAATTCTTTCCCTTCTAAAAATTCCAGACTCGCGCCGCCGCCGGTCGAAATGTGGGTGATGCGATCGGCGACGCCGGCTTGCTCCACCGCCGCGGCGGAATCCCCACCACCGATAATCGTGGTCGCGTTCGAGTCGGCGAGGCGTTTGGCGATTTCAATCGTGCCTCGCGCGAATTTTGGAAACTCGAACACGCCCAGCGGTCCATTCCACACAATCGTTTTCGCGTCGCGCAATTGTTCGGCAAACAGTTCAACCGTTTTTGGACCGAGGTCGAGGATGCGCCAACCGTTGGGCACAGCTTCCACCTCCACCACTTTTGATGCCGCGTCAGCGGCAAAGCGGTCGGCGATCACCCAATCGACGGGAAAAATTAATTTGCCTTTCGAGCGCGCCATCAATTCGCGCGCGAGGTCGAGCTGGTCATCTTCGACCAGCGACGCGCCAACGGCGTACCCATACGCCTTGGCGAAAGTATTCGCCATGCCGCCACCGATGAGCAGGCGATCAACCTTGTCGAGCAGATTATTAATCACGCCGATCTTGTCTGCGATTTTCGCGCCGCCGAGGATTGCGACGAACGGTCGCGCGGGATTCGTCAGCGCGCCGCCAAGATAGTCCAATTCTTTTTCCATCAGGAATCCCGCGCACGCGGGCAGATGTTGCGCCACACCGACGGTGGAGGCGTGCGCGCGGTGCGCTGAACCGAACGCGTCGTTGACGAAAATGTCCGCAAGCCCGGCGAGTTGGCGCGTGAAGGCGGGATCATTTTTTTCTTCCGACGGCGAGAAGCGAACGTTCTCCAACAAGAGCACTTCGCCCGGTTTCATCGCGGCGACTTG
>JBBSHK010000624.1:0-2172 GCA_038253185.1 Anaerolineae bacterium
CACGTGTGTCACGACCTTTTCACCATTGGCGAATTCGCGCACAAAAGTCGAGGCGCTGCCGTCATGTGTTGTGCTGACGAGTTGACCCCACTCGGCACGCGAATTCATATCCGCGCTGCTGGAGTTGCCCGGCAGAAAAGCCGCAGAGCCGCTGACCGTGCTCGTGCTGTCAAGGTGCGTATAGATTGTCACGAGCTCATCGTAATCGTGCTGATTGGGATGCGTGCTCTTGGTATCGGACGCACTGGTGTTGTGGTAATAGTCCATACAGGTGTTGAGAGACGAGCCATCGGTGCTTTGGTGGTCGAGTCCGAAGGTGTGACCAATCTCTTGACAGATCACATGCTGCATCTCGGCTGTGTTGTTGTACTGATAGGTCGAATTGCCAAAGTAATAGTCATTGTTCTTGACCGTACCTTGGGAAATGTGTCCGCCGCTTAGCCAGATCTGCGCGACGCCGAGCCAGCCGGTGTTGCCATAATTTTCATTGCAGACCTCGTCCTGCCCGGAGGTTGGACGGCAATTCTTGGGTCTGGTGCCGCCCGGGACAATAACCGTATCGAGCACCGAAGATTTAGTCCAGTCCGACGATGCCGTGCCGAGCATCGATGTCCAGAGTCCGGATGTGTTATTGCCCAGCTTGACGGTGAAGGGGTTGCTGGTGCGCCCCCAATGGTAACCATTCCACGAATGGTTCGCACTGGTGCTGGATGGGAGCGCTACGAACCCGACCACCGCAAGCAGAACGACGAAGACGAAAACCGACCGCCGAATCGAGAGAGACATTTTTTTCTCCTTTTTGCCGAACCCGCGCCGCCGCGTAAGGGGCTTGAATTCACGGCAGCGCAGCGACGATGATAAATATTAAACTATCGAGGACACGGAGAGGCAACAGGTCGTTGAACGATTACTCGTTGTAATCCTGTGACACAACAGGGCAAATCTTCGCGAAGTTCGTCAGGTGTGCATTGGTCAGTCGGCTGATTTCAAAAAACCGAGGACTCAATTTCCAATTTATGGATTATACCTATTTTTCGAAAACGCGCAAGATAGGGCGGTTAAGGAAGCCGTTCCGAATTTGGGAGATCGAAAATGATGGGATGCGCGCGCTGTAGATGCAAATTCTGTAGTAAGTGGGCGAGGCGGACGGCTTTAACCCAAAGTACTGATCAAGTCGGGATTTCGAAATTCGATCCAAATTTTGACGATCCTTTTTAACAAATAGAGCCGAGGCACAGTGCCCAGGCTCTGCTTTCTCCAATGGTTTGTACGCTCGCAGCATCAGGCGTTGCTTGTTGCGCCTTGCCCTTTCAGCCCGATTTCGTGCGTCGTGTCATAGCTCCACGCTTCGACGATTTTGTCATTCTGGAATCGTTGGACAGAGACGCCGGAGACTTGTTCTTCCTGACCGCTCGGCTTGGCATATTTGAGCGTTCGATGTTTCTGATGCGCCTTCTCATGCGTACCTGTGGCCTGCCAGTGAGTAAAGACGAGATCGCCTTCAGCCGCTTGATGCAGCACCTTCATTTGAAGGTCAGGACTTGCCTCGTGCACATCACTCATCAAATCTTGCAAGCCCTCGAGATCATTTCTCTCGTGATGAGAGGAGGTGTGCTCTTTGTAATGAGGGGCGAAATATTCCTGGGCGGCGGCAGGATTGGTTTTCATATCTTGGATGCCGCGCTCAATCAAACGGCGCGCGAGCTCTTTGTTCTTTTCTTGCGACATAGGGTCCCTCTAGGATGAAATGTGGAAAGTGGACGTTGCGTGAGTACCGTACGCATAATATAGCACGCTGCTGAAACCGCGTCAACCGCTGCGCAAAAAGGTTAAGGCGTGGTCCGGGTCGTGCAATTATAAGAAAGCCAGTGGTGCCCAAAGACGCCCGCTGCCCACCGGCGGTCTTTCAAGAAAGCGGCAGGTGGGCGGCGCGAGCGCGCCCCTCACTACTCCGCTAGGAAAAATTGAACCGCTCCCTATACGTTTTGGTTCGCAGCTTGACATTCACTAGCCGATGTGGATACTAGCATTTCATCGTTCTGGAGAGGAAACCAATGGGCAAAACAAAAGTGGTTCTCATCGGCGCGGGCAGCACCAGCTTTGGCGTCAATACACTAGCTGATTTTTTCAATCAACGCGAATACTTTCGCGGCAGTACGATCGCACTGTGCG
>JBBSHK010000625.1:0-2172 GCA_038253185.1 Anaerolineae bacterium
GGTGGCGCGCGCTGGACGCGTGATGGTAAATATCGCGAAGGTCCTGCGCCGCGCGACCTCGACCGCTTTCCGGTGCAGGTGTCCGGCGACGCGCTCACGATTCAATTGCAATTGATCGCGGGCGAGGCGCATCCATAAACTCCGAGGTTCCGATTCAGCACAATGGTTTAATTCTTTCGTAATCAATTTGTCACGCGGCTGCAAGATGGCGCACTTAACGTAGCTAAACAAGCTGTATTGTTTTTGAAAGGAATTTATGTCTCAACAAAAATCTCGGCGCGAGTTCTTATTGCTGGCGCGCAATGGTGTGATCATCGCCGGTCTCGGTCCCTTGCTCGCGGCGTGCGGCAAGGCAGTCAACTCTGGCGCGGTCGAATCGGGCGGCGACGCACTGGCGAAAGCCAATCCAACCGCCACCGCTGCCGCGTCACTGCCCGGTGTGGGCGCGGGCAAGGGCGCGCCGCGCCAAACGCCGAACCATCCCGCGGATGTGATGATCACGAACAACGCGGATTTTTACACCGTCTCGTACCGCGAGGGCAACCCCGCGATGCCGAATGATTGGAAGCTGCAGGTCGTGGGGAACGTTGACAAACCTATGACGCTGACGCTCGACGATATTAAAAAGATGCCCGCGATCACCGAGATGCGGACGATGGAATGTATCTCGAATCCCGCCGGAGGTCCGCTGATCTCCAATGCGAATTGGAAAGCGATCAAGATGGCGGATTTGATGAATACCGTCGGAGTCAAGCCGAACACGCTCGAGATCAAGGTCGACTCGTTCGATGGTTTTCACACCTCGATTCCACTCGACCTCGCGATGCACGAGCACGCGCTGCTTGCGTATGAAATGAATGGCGAACCGCTGCCCATCGAACACGGCAAGCCCTTGCGCTGTCTCTGGCCCGGTCGCTATGGCATGAAGCAACCCAAGTGGATTCAAAAAATTACCGCACTCACCGAAAAACACACCGGTTATTGGGAAGGGCAAGGCTGGTCGAATCAAGCGTACATCAAACCAAATTCGCGCATCGACGCACCGCAAGACAATGAAAAAATAAATCAGCCGAGCTTTAGCATGATGGGTGTCAGTTTTTCGGGCGAAGATGGAATCGCGAAAATTGAAATCAGTCTCGACGAAGGCAAGACGTGGCAGGAGGCGGAACTGGTACGGGGACCTACTCCCTACGTCTGGACCAACTGGCACTGGAACGGAGCCTCGCCTGCTGACGGACAATACAGTCTGCTCGCGCGGGTGACCGACAAGGCAGGGCGACAACAGCAGCGCGAGCAACTGAGTATTCTCGGCGGCACGTTTCCCGACGGCACCTCGGCAATCGCGCCGGTCGTGGCGAATTTCAAAAAGGGTTGATCGATGCTTCAACGGCTCGCCCGCCTGCGCCGACACCGTTTCTTCGGGCGCGCGATTGTTGGGATTGTGCTCCTGGGCATCGTCGCCGCGGCGAGCGGCATCTTTGTCGGTGGCAAGCTTGAAGAGAACAACCAGTTTTGTGGCTCGTGCCACACCGAACCGGAGACCACTTTTCTCGCGAGCTTTGATCACGCCATCGCGCAAGGTCGCGCGGAAGACCTCGCTGCCTACCATCACCGTCAAGTCTATCCGCGCAAATCACCGGGAGCGGAAAATATACGCTGCATCGATTGTCACGTGGGCGAGGGGCTAATGGGGCGCGGCATTGTGCTTTCACTCGCGGCGTGGGACGCGGTGAAATATTTTAGCGGCACCGCGCAGCAGCCCGCCAAAGTAGTTTTTACAATTCAGAACGAAGCGTGTGTGAAATGTCACGAGCAGCAGGCGAAGGCGAATCTCGAAAAACCCCAAGTGCCGTTCATCATCGATAATCATTTTCATTATAAATTATTCGAAGCCGGCGCGCCCTTTGAGCGCTGTGTGGACTGCCACATCTCACACCAAGAAGGCGCGGAAGCAAATCAATTCCAATTCCGCAAAGCAATTATTCCCGTGTGCGAGGACTGTCACAAGAAAGAGGGCAAGGGTCCGATCAAGATGCAGTGAACCCGACAAACAAACCCAATGTGCAACTCTTTTTGTCATTTCGAACAAAGTGAGAAATCTCGATGCGCCTCACGCTGAGATTTCTCGTCGCAGACTACGCTCCTCGAAATGACAGTTGAAAACGCGAATAA
>JBBSHK010000626.1:0-2170 GCA_038253185.1 Anaerolineae bacterium
CACTCTCGACAAGGATGAGCCGCTCGAAAAATCCGCGGCGCGCGAATTGAAAGAAGAGACGGGCTCTACCGCGCAGCGCTGGGAATTGCTCGCCCGCTTTTTCCCCAGCCCCGGCGTGCTCAGCGAAGAAACACACGTTTACCTCGCGCGTGATTTGGCGGAAGGCGCGAGCGAGGCGGAAGAGGACGAAGACATTCAAGTAGAATCAATTCCGCTGCGCGAGGCGCTCGAAATGGTGACACGCGGTGAAATCGCGGACGCCAAGACGATCGTCGGTCTGTTGCTGGCGGAAAAGAAACTGGCTCTGATGACCACGCCATGAAATTGATCTGGGGTAAAAACATCGCGCTCCGCCGCTTTGAGGAGCGGATGAGCGAAGCAGAGATAGACCGCCTCTATCGTTGGAGTCGCGACGAAGAGGTCTTGCGCTGGAGCGGCGGCTCGCCCACCGATCTGGGTCAAGACGAATTTCGGGAGCACTTGCGCGGCGAGCGGTTGTATGGACCGAGCAACCGCCGCCAATTCCTGATCTTTATTCGTGCACCCTTCGAATTAATCGGACGACTCGGCGTGTATGGAATTGATTGGGACAAGCGCGAGGGCGAATTGGGAATCGTCATCGGCGAGAAACAATATTGGGGATACGGTTACGGACGCGAGGCGATTCGGACTCTGGCGCAGCATCTGTTTGCCTCCAGTTCACTTCATCGCATTTATCTCTACACTTTCATCGATAACTATCGCGCGCAAAAAAGTTTCGCCGCCGCGGGGTTTCGCGTGGTGGACCGCGGTCGCCGCTTTACGCCCGACACTGGCGAATTTGATGGCGTACAGATGGAAATCACCCGCGTCGATTTCCTGGAGCAACAGTTTGGAGCGAAAAAAACTTGTACGCCCGGCAGCGAAAAATAATTGCAGCGTCACGAGCACACGAGCCGCATTCGGAAACTCCGAATGCGGCTCGTATTTTTTCAAGCTGATGCGCTCACTCGATGTTCTTCGAACTCGACCGGCGCGAGACATTCAGGATAAAGGATTGAGGTGAAACGCTGGACTCCGGGCGAATTCGAGTGTCTCTCGCGCGCCGCTTCATCTTTGAAAATAAAATAATGGAGAAAGCGAGTTGCGTCGGCGGTTTCTTGCAGCGACACATAGAGCAAGGTATCCGGCTCATTCTCCCGAATGTATTCCACAAATTCTCTAATTGCTCGCTCACATTTTTCGCGCGACTCGGCTTTCACTTGAAAGCGCGCGGTTTGGTAGATTCGCATTGTGTTGGCTCACGCTTCCGACGAGGACGCTGCTCGCCACTCTGACCGCAAAATCCCCATCAACAAAATATCCCAACGCTGTCCGTCGCGATGCAGCATTTCGCGCTGGCGACCTTCGTGCACGAATCCGGCTTTTTCATAAGACCGAATTGCGCGGCGATTGTAATCGAACACTCCCAGCGAGACGCGGTGCAGATTTAATTCCGTAAAGGCATAATGCAGCGCCACGCGCATTGCGTCGCCGCCATACCCCCTGCCCCAGTACTCGCGCTCGCCGAGACCGATTGCGACCCAGGAATCGCCGTGCGTCCAACTGATGCCCACCAAGCCGATAAAACCAATTGGCTTGTCCTCTGCCAGAGTGCGAATCGTAAAGACAAAAGAATTCGCCTCATATTTTTCGGCGCGCCTTTCCATATCCTGTTTAAAGCTCGCCGCCGTCTGCGGGAGCACCGGCTCCGAATCGAGCAGCCGAAAATATTCCGAGTCGCGCGACCATTTGGCGAACAACTCCGCATCGGTTTCGGGATTCGACGCGGTCAGGCGCACCAATTTTCCGCGGAGTAGATTATCATTCAGCAGCATCACAAATTTTCTCCCGTTCAAACGTTAACGGAATTTTCGCGCTCAGGCGCAGGGCTTGTCGCGGCTTCCCACTCTTTTCGCAACAGACCTAAACTGACAACATCCCAACGCCTGCCGCCCCGATTCATTGCCTCACGCCGGCGCGTTTCCTCAACAAATCCCGCGTGTTGAAAAAAACGCCACGCGCGCGTGTTGTACTCCGCAAGCACGGCGCTGATGCGATGCAGATTCAACTCGGCAAAGGCATAGCGCAAAATCAGCCACATTGCGTCTCTGCCGTAACCGCGCCCGCGATCCTCCGGCGAACCGATTCC
>JBBSHK010000627.1:0-2141 GCA_038253185.1 Anaerolineae bacterium
CGATGGGTAGCATCTGACTGCGCGTAATTTTTGAAAGCTGACCAAAGCGCGGAAAGTAATCGACGTGAAAATAGACGTTGCCCGCCGACTCGTAAGCGACTCCGCGCTCGACGAGTTCTTTCACGACCTGAATAATTTCGGAAACAACATCGGTGGCGCGCGGATAAAAATCTGGTGGGCGTACGTTCAGCGCGATCATATCGCGCATATAATGCGCTGTCCACTCGTTGCCGAGCTCGATCCAATCGCGCCCGCGCTTTTTCGCCTCACGCAAAATATCGTCGTCAATGTCTGTCACATTCTGGCAGTACTCGACCGGTGTACCGCGAGATTCGAGATAACGCACGAGCACATCGAACGAGCAGTAGGTCGCGGCGTGACCCAGATGAGTCGTATCGTAGGGGGTGATCCCGCAAACGTACAACGTGGCTTTGTCTCGCTGCGGCTTGAAGTCTTCGACCTGCTGTGTGAGGGTGTTGTAGAGTTTCATAAGTGAGCGATTATAACACGAGGGTTTAATAACTGACGACGGGCATTTTTCTCATCCAACGCGCCTCATTTAATTCTCGCAGCATAAAGTCGGCGGCGTCCGCGCGCGAAATCATCCGCCCCGCGTCTTTGCCCACATAGCCGACGCGATAATTCCGCGTGAGCGGACCGTCAGTCAAAAACGGCACCCTCACGATAGTCCACTCCCGGTCACTGGCGCGGACGCGTTCAACCGCGCTTTCTGAATCCCGCAGTACGTTCGCCGCCAAGAGCTTCAAGAGAATACCAATGACGCGCGGCACCAATGTTAAACGATCATTGGGATCGACCACACCCGCGCCGGTTTGCAGCACGACTCGACGAATCTTGTGCCGAATCATCGCCGTCAAAATATTTTCCACGCTGCGAGTCATAAGGTCTGGGCTGCTCGGGGTGGGCGCCAGCGTGCTGAGCACCGCGTCGCCACCTTCAACCGCCAACGCGACAATTTCCGCATCAAGTGCGTCGCCTTGCACAATCCGCAGCGCAGGATGTTGGATTTGAAGCTTGGCGGGATTGCGGACGAGCGCGGTGACGCTGTGTCCTTCCGCCAATGCCTGTTCGAGTAGCACGACCCCGGTTCTGCCGGTCGCTCCGAAAATGACGATCTTCATCCTAATTGGTTTGTCAACCTGCTACCAGCTCGGCGCGCCAGCGTTCGCCATCTTTTTTCATCCGCGCGATGGTGACCAGCGGGTCGTGCTGAAAAATCAGCCGCGCGTTTTTTTCGTACGCCCAGTCGCGCACGCGGCGTTTGGTTTCGAGACTTTCGAGCGGTTCCACATCGTACGCCGGAATCCAGGAGAGTCGTTCCATATACACCGCGCGTCCCGCCATATCGCCGAGAAAAATCGCGGTCTCGCCGCGCGATTCGATGACGACACTCTGATGCGCGCGCGTGTGACCGCGCGTGACGATACATTTGATTTCGTCATTCACACGCGTGTCACCGTCGAGCAGGCGGACGCGCGGCAGCGGCTGAAAGTTTTCGGCAAAGTACGTGCCCTGCGTGCGCTCGTTTGGGAATGTCGCATCCGCCAGTTCCAATTTTTGGATCCAGTACTCGGCGTTGGGAAAAGTCCCGACGATTTTATCTCCAACGCAGCAGGTGTTCCCGCCGCAGTGGTCGAGGTGCAAGTGTGTGTCGATAACGAGGTCGATGTCTTCGGGCGCGTATCCGACTTGCGCCAAACCAGCGCGCAACTGCGAGCCGCCCACGCGCCCAAAATTCTCCTCCTGCCGCGCGCTGAGCTTTTCGCCGAGACCGGTGTCAATCAGGATTTTCTGCCCTTGCGAAATGACCAGCAGACAGTTTAGTGAAGCCTCAACGCGATTGAACTCGTCCGGTGCGTTCACCTTTTCCCACAAGACGCGCGGCACGAGTCCAAAGACGCCGCCTGCGTCCATTCTCATCAGCCCGTCACTAATAACGAATAATTCTACGTCGCCTAGGCGCATAGTAATCCTGTGAGCGTAATCGCGTTAGCCAAAAAAACGCCTTGCTCTTGCAAGACGTTTTTGCCTGATAGAGGCGAGAGGCGACGACGGGATTTGAACCCGTGATCGCGGTTTTGCAGACCGCTGCCTTAGGCCACTTGGCTACGTCGCCGCGA
>JBBSHK010000628.1:0-2139 GCA_038253185.1 Anaerolineae bacterium
CAATTGCATGCGGGCGTGTTTATTAAGCGTGTGCTGTCACTGCTCGCCCCGTTCGTCATTAAACGCACCCTCGTCGGTTATAAGTTTCGGATGACCGGACTCAACGCGGACTTTGCGCGCTATGGTGGCATCAATCTGCGTAAACTCGGCTATGGTGTAATGTTCGCCAGCGGCGCGCTCGCGGGAATGGTTGGCGCGATCGAAGTGCTCGGCGTGAACTATCGTTTCATCGACGACGCACTCACCTCGCCGCAATACGCGTGGATCGGGTTGATGGCGGCGCTGCTCTCTGCTTCCTCGCCGCTCGGTGTGCTGCTCGCCGGCGTGTTTTTCTCCGCGCTGCAGACCGGCGGGTTTGGGATGGAGCGGGTGACGGAGGTGCCGCGCGAATTGTCACAAATATTGCAGGCGCTGATTATTTTACTCGTTGCCGCGCGCCAGAGCTTTCATTTTGGTGTAGAAGAAAAAGAATTGTGAACGAATTGAAAACGGATAAACGGATGTTTTGAGAAGGCACAGCGATGCAAGACCTGCTGAAAATTTTTGATGCAACGTTGCTGAATTCGACGTTCCGCTTTATTACGCCGATTCTGCTCGCCGCGCTCGGCGGTCTGATCTGCCAACGCGTCGGCGTGTTCAATATCGCGCTCGAGGGGTTGATGCTCACCGGCGCGTTCTTTGCCGTCGTCGGCAGTTATTACGCGACCAATTCGTTTGTTGGGGTAGTGACGGCGATGGCGGCAGCGGGGATGGTCGCGCTCATGTTCGCGGTGCTCGCGATTACTTTGAAAGGGAATATGATCGTGCTCGGCATCGCGCTCAATTTGCTCGCGTCGGGCGCGACGGTATTTTTGCTCCGCACGATGTTTGGTGTGAAAGGCGCGTTCCAAGACCCGCGCATTCAGGGTTTGGGAAAAATAAATATTCCTGTGATCGAGAATGTGCCGGTGCTCGGTCCGATTCTTTCGGGTCACAGTTGGCTGGTGTATCTCTCGTGGCTGTTGGTCGCGCTCGTATATATAATTCTTTTCAAACATCAGCTGGGTCTCAGGATGCGCGGCGTGGGCGAACAACCCGAAGCCGCGGCAACCTTGGGCGTGAATGTGAATGCGATTCGCTACGGCGCGATTATGGTCTCTGGACTTTTGTGCGGACTCGCGGGCGCGCAATTGTCGCTGGGGCAAGTGACCTTGTTCGTCGAGAATATGAGCGCGGGGCGCGGCTGGATCGCGGTGGTCGCGGTGATGTTCGGGCAGGCGCATCCCATCGGTGTCTTTCTCGCGAGCATCCTGTTTGGGTTTGCCGACTCTGCCGGATTCCGTATGCAGGGTCTGGGCTTGCCCTCCCAATTCGCGGGAATGATCCCGTACGTCGTGACGCTCGTCGCGCTGTTCGTCATTCAGGCGCGCCGCCGCGAAACATTGCTTCCGTCTTGACCGCACACCGAAACTACTCATTGCTCATCGCTCAGCACTCTCTCCAATGCTCACCACCGAACGCGTCATCGAACTCTTGCAATTGGAACCGCTGCCGGTCGAGGGCGGATATTTTCGCCGCACCTATCAAAGTGATGAATCGATTGCTGCCGACGCGCTGCCGGCGCGTTATCGTCGCGCCAAATCGTTCGCGAACGCGATTTATTATTTTCTCCGCGACAATGATTTTTCCGCGTTGCATCGTTTGCTCACCGACGAAACTTATCATTTCTATTTGGGCGACGCGGTGGATTTGCTCTTGCTCTATCCTGATGGCGCGAGCGAGATCGTAACGCTCGGCGCTGATTTGGAAAAAGGACAGCGCGTGCAGTTTCTAGTCCCGCGCGACGTGTGGCAAGGTTCGCGTTTGCGCGCCGGTGGTAAATTCGCGCTGATGGGCACCACCCTCGCGCCGGCGTGGGACGAAAGTGATTTCGAATTGGGTGAGCGCGAGGCGTTGAGTCGAAGCTATCCCGAACGCGCGGATTTGATTCGCGAGTTGACGCGCGAGAATGACGGATGACCCCTCTCTTTCTCCCCTTCACAAGGGGAGATGTAAGAGGGGTTTCTCCTCCGTCGAGAAAAATGGACCTTCCTCCCGTCAAATCTCTGCTCGATTTTTCCAACAAGGTCGCGGTTGTTACCGGCAGCGGCAGCGGCTTGG
>JBBSHK010000629.1:0-2134 GCA_038253185.1 Anaerolineae bacterium
GGAATGAAACAGCGCGCCGAACCAAGTGCGCGGGCTGGAGCGTTTCCGCGCGCCGTCATTTCGATTCTGCAAGCGCGCGACAAAATAATGCGCCATCTCGTTATAGCGCACCTCGTACTCGTACGCGCGCGCCGACCAGGGCGCGGAAAAGGAAACCTTTTCAATGTCGAGCACCGTGCCAATGTCGCCGAGCTGCATCGGCTCGATCCGAAGCGGTAACTCTGAATAGTCAATCATTATGGCACATTCTGCGGCAGTGAAGCCGTCGGAATATAATACGGCGCGAGTTTTTCCACATCGTCAATTTCATTCGTCTGCCAGCGCGCCCACGCCAATTCCGCGAGAAATGAGGCGCGCCGCGCGCTGCTCGCCGGATGGGCAACGATCGCCAGTCCCCACAGTCGCGACAACAGCGTCGAGCGCAACGCGCCATCGATCTCACCACACACTAGCACGCGCGGCGTGAGTGCAAAAGAAACTTGCTCCTCCCGCATTTTTAATGAAGCCTCGCCACCCAGTCGCGCCAAAATGCTCGCGGCGATTTGTTCCGCCGTGCCGACGACATAATCGCCCTCGCGTTTGACGCGCTCGCGACGAATCAGGTACGGCGCGGCGGCGTAACGTCCGCGTCCGGCTTCGAGCACTGCCCAAACCGGCAGCGGTTGCTGCGCGAAGGCTTGCGCTTCGCCGTCCAGTGTCGGAATGCCCACGAGCGGCAGACCGCGTCCGTATGCCAAGCCCTTCGCCACGCTCAAGCCGATTCGCAATCCGGTGAATGAACCCGGACCGGTGGCGACTCCCACCGCGCGCAGGTCCTCCAGCTTGACGCCGCCCAAATTCATTAACCGCAGCAATTGTGGCATCAGACTGGTGGTGTGATTCTCGTGCGCGCGCCAGGTGGTTTCGCCGATCACGCCCGTTTCGTCAAAGAGCGCCACGCTCTCCGTGCGCGTGGCGGTGTCGATTGCGAGTAACATCTTTAGGATTTGAAGGCGCGCTGTTTGAATTCCTGCAAGAGTCGTTCGTAATGCGCGCCGTGTGCTTGCATCACAATGCCGCGTTTCGACTCACTGATGTAACTGAACTCGATTTGCAGGTGCTCCGGCGGCAGCGCGGGCAGAATTCGCTCCGCCCATTCAATCGCCGTCACGCCGCGCTCATTCAAATAATCGTCGAGACCAAAACCGATTGCCTCACCCGCGCTTGCGACGCGGTACGCGTCGATGTGAAACAGCGGCAGCCGCCCGCCGCGATATTCATTCGCCAAAATAAATGTGGGTGAGTGCACCGCCTCCTTGATGCCCAGACCGCGCGCCAGACCTTTCACAAAGTTGGTTTTGCCGGAGCCGAGGTCGCCGTGCAGCGCGTACACATCCCCCGGCGCGGCGAGGCTCGCGAGCCACGCGCCCAAACGCTGCGTCTGCTCCGGGCTATGGCTGATCAGGTCAAGCATATGCGCGGCGATGATGGTCACAGGTGAATCCAGTTGCGTCGAATCGCGATATTATACAACGATTGAAAAGCGCGAACAACACACGACTGAATTTTTTTTGAAATTTTTTCAAGCGTCTCCGCCATAACTCTGCCGCTGTGATACAATCGGTCTCACCTTCGTCAATGCGTATCCTCTTGATCTCGGACATTCACGCTAATCTGGTCGCGCTGGAAACGGTGCTCGCACACGCGCGCGGGCAGTACGACACGCTCTGGTGCTTGGGCGATGTCGTGGGCTATGGTCCCGCGCCGAATGAATGTATCGAACGATTGCGCGAACTGAATCCGCTGTGTCTCGCCGGCAATCACGATTGGGCAGTGCTCGGAAAATTGCCGCTCGAGGAATTCAATCCCGACGCGCGCCGCGCGCTCGCGTGGACCCGCACAATGTTGAAAGAAAACAATCGCGCGTGGCTGGACCAATTATCGGGTAAAATAGTTCTGACCGAAAACGACCTTACACTCGTCCACGCCAGCCCGCGCCAACCGATCTGGGAATATATTTCCACCACTACGATCGCTTCAGAGAACCTGCCGTACTTTGAAACGTCGATCTGCTTTTTCGGACACACCCACGTTCCGATGATCTATCATCACCCTTTGGACGAGTCGGCGTTGTACCCGGCGCCACTGCGCGAGA
>JBBSHK010000630.1:0-2117 GCA_038253185.1 Anaerolineae bacterium
CCGCGTCGGTCAATGGCTTTTCCATTTTCGAATATTCGCTGCGCGCGGCGCGCAAGAGATGAATCATCCGCACCGGCTCGTTTGCATCGGCGGCGAGAAACGCGGCATTGAGCGCGATGTTGCGAATATTGCCGCCCGCGACGTTGAGCCGAGCGAGTCGCGCGAGGTCGAGACTTGCCGTCGGCGTACTGGTTGGAAAAATGCGCCGCCAGATTTCCGCGCGCTGCGCCGCATCGGGAAATGGAAATTGAATGATAAAGCGGATGCGCCGCAGGAATGCCTTGTCGAGCGCCTCTTGCATATTCGTCGTGAGAATGGCGAGACCGCGATACGCTTCCATCCGCTGCAAGAGATAACTCACTTCGATGTTGGCGTAACGATCGTGACTGTCTTTGATCTCGGTGCGCTTGCCGAACAGCGCGTCCGCCTCGTCGAATAACAAAATCGCGCCGCCTTCATCCGCCGCATCGAACACGCGCCGCAAATTCTTTTCCGTCTCGCCAATGTACTTGCTCACCACCGACGACAGGTCAATGCGGTACAGATCGAGCCGCAATTCATTCGCCAACACTTCGGCTGCCATCGTCTTGCCCGTACCGCTCGCGCCCGCAAAGAGCGCGCTGATGCCGAGACCGCGCGAGCTTTTCGCGGCAAAGCCCCACCTCTCGTACACCTTGTGTCGTTGCCGCACATGCTTGGCAACCTCGCGCAAAATTTCCAACTGCGCTTCGGGCAAGACCAACTCACTCCAGGTGGCAATCGGCTCGATGCGCTGCGCGAGATCCTCCAAACGCGGACGCGCCTGAACGCGACACGCCTCCCACAACGCGGTGCCGAATTCATCGGTAGCCGATTCTTGCGATAATGCTTGCGCGGACGCAGCATGAATCACCGGCGCGCTCAGGTTGAATTGCGAGACGAGCGTTTCCAAATTGCCGTTCAACTTGACAATGGATTCGCCGAGCGCCTCTTCCCACAACACGCGCTGTTCATGCGCGTTCGGCTTGTACACATCGAATGTGAGCATCGTACGTCTGGGCGCGTTACGACGCGTGCGCGCGGCAATCATCAACGCGCCGCGCAGACTCTCGATCAATCGCTCGACCGCGTGCGGGCGCAATGCCTCCGCGCTGTCCAAATCATCACAGTCGAGCAGCAGCGCGCCGCCGCTCAACAGTGCCTCGCGTTCCCACAAGCGAATGAATCCATCCAACTCGCGCCCGTCCGTCGGCACCGCATTCGCATTCACGATGCGGAGTTGCAGTCCTAACGCGCTGCATACCGCGAGCGCAATTTCTTTTTTGCCGACGAGTTCATCGCCAATGAGTTGGATGATTGGAAGAGAAGAATTCTCAAGAGCCTTGGACCACGTGGTGACGATCCGCTCAACCAGCGCGCGCTGTGAAGGAACGAGTTCGGTGGCTTCTGACACAGGCTCGATGAGTCCTGCCAAGCGTTCGTCGAGATACGACGCGCCCGCGAGGTAATGCAGCACGCGTTCGTCGATGCGGAGTGGGCTGGATGTGATCGCTTGTCCCGCGCCGATTTCGATCATGCGCCAGTAGCGCAATGGCGCGGCAGGTGTAAGCGCGCTCCAATGCGGATCGGGCAGCGCGGCGAGCGCGAGACTGAAGGTCGGAAAAGTTTTTTGTGGATCGCCCTGCGCCGCCGCGCACAGCGTCGCGAATTTGGAATCCAATTCCACGCCCGCGCACAAGAGCAGCACCTCGCGCTCGAACGGCGAGAGTCCGAATCGCGCGCACAAGGTTTGCAGCGCGGGAGGGGACATCTGCGCATCCGCGTTAATTTCAATGCTTTCATCCGCAGCGGGTTCACCCGACGCGTGATGTTCCAATGCCGCGCGTACGCGCGCGAGCGACGCGACCAGATATTGTTGATTGAATTCGTACCAGTTCACGTGATCGTCACTTTCTGTGTGGCATCAAATTGCGGCGGCATGACCGCGCGATTCACTAAAAGTGAATCGACACCATCCACTCGCAAACGCACCCAATAATCGTCCGGCGGAATCGCGGTGAATTTAAAAGTCAGCGTCGCGGCTTTCGCGGTCGTGAAGGGTTCAGCCGCCGCTTCGCGCGAACCCAGTAGCAGCGAGG
>JBBSHK010000631.1:0-2113 GCA_038253185.1 Anaerolineae bacterium
CTCGTCGAGCGATTTGCAGGAACGCGTGCGCGCAGGAATCTCGATTCAGTATATGGTCCCGCCAGCGGTCGCGGAATACATAGAGCAGCATCATCTGTATCGCGATGAGACGGAAGACAGATGACAGATGGAGAATCGCAAATCGCGCATTGAGATTATTCGGGCGTTCCCTATTGATGCCGCAACCTTGACAAACATCGCGTTTGCCGCCAAGCGACACTGGCGCTATCCCGAACGGTGGATTGAACACTGGCGCGACGCGCTGACGATCACGCCCGATTACATCGCGGCGAATCCGGTGTACGCGGCGGTGGTCGATGCGAGAATCGTTGGGTTTTATTCGATCAACGGCGCAGGGGAAAAGTTATTGCTCGAAAATCTTTGGGTTCTGCCGGAGATGCTCGGCAGAGGCATCGGACGCGCGCTGGTCGGCGATGCTGTTGCACGCGCGAAAAAATCAGGAGCAAAGCGAATCGAAATCGAGTCCGATCCAAACGCCGAAGGATTTTATTTGCGAATGGGCGCGCGGAGAAGTGGCGAACGAGTCACAGAGATCGAAGGAGACCGACGCGAATTGCCAATACTGATTTTTGGTTTCTGATTCTTTTATTCTTGCTTTGATCGCGGGTACAAAATCATTTGCGTGCAGCGAAATAGCGCGATCAATTTGTCGCTGTTCTCGTCAAAAATCTGCGCGTCCCAGACCTGAGTGCTGCGTCCCCCGTGCACGAGTGTCGCCTCGCAGCGAATCCCACCCTCGCGCGCCGTTCCAATAAAATTGCTGCTGAGATCAATGGTGGTGAAACCCGTCGCGCCATTCGGCAGCCCCGCGACACAGCCGTACCCGCACGCAGTGTCCGCGAGCGCCACAATCGTTGCGGCGTGCAGATACCCGTTCGGCGCGAGCACTTGCAGGCGAATGCTCATGCGCGCCATCACGCGCGCGGGTTCGACCTCCATAATTTCAACGCCCAGTAGCCCCGGCAATTTGTCCGCGCCGAATGCCCTCCATTGCTCTTTCGATATCATTGTGAATTCTCAAAGCGTACGGTGACCATCTCGCGCGGTTTCGCCGTAAATTCAACCTGATGCTCGTGATTCCAATGCAGCGTGTCAATTGCTTGCTCGTTCAGGTTCGCAATGTGCGCGTGCATAAAGCGCGCGAAGGGACGCAATAGCACCCTGATGTTTTCGTCGCCCGCGTTAAAGCCGCGCACGATCAGACCTTCTCCCTCCTGCGGTGACTTGAGCGCGGTCAAAATAAAATCAGGGTGCGACACCATGACCCAACTCGCGCTAGATGATAAGGTTCCAGAATGCGCGTCGGTCGCCTCCGCGCGCAGCGGTGCGCTGAACGCGAGCGCCTCATACTGCGCGGCGCGGACCCCCCATTCTCCCTCCTTGGCAAGGGGGGTAAACGGAATCAGCGCGTATTCGAAAAAGTGAGTGCCGCTCTCTTGCGCGCCCGGCGTTGGCTTTTCGGGACCGGCATCACCGCGCCGATTGTTCAGATCAGGGCGCGAGAGCCAACCGATGCACCGCAAGAGCGTAAGCGCGAGCGTGACACCATTCGCATCTGGTCGCGCTTCGTACTCGGGCAGACCGCGCGTCGCGAGCGTCAGCCCAATTTTTTCATCGTTCACCGTGACGAATTTTTGCATTGGCATTTCGGGACGCGGCTGCTCGATCCATTCAGGCGTGGTTGGCGGCAGTTCGAGTTTACGTGCGACAATATCAAAGGCTTGGTCCGCGTGCGCGACCTCGGTGTGAATCGGCGTGGGAAATTCGACGCGCAGCCGATGATCGCGCGCGACATTTTCCACCTGCGTGTGAAAATCAATTCGCCGCGCGCCCGCGTAGAGTGTGACGACGGTCGAGATTGGCAAATAAACTTTTTCATCTGAACGCGACGTACGTTCCGGCGCGAGCGAGGCAGGTACTTGGAGCGCGGACTGTATTCGCAGAATTTGGCGCACGGAATTATTTTCGAGCAACTCGATGGTTGGCGGCTGCACCGGTGTGTTGATGACCGTATCCTGTTCCGGCGCGCAATAATTGTAGAGGTCACCGCGATCGCCCCCATCCACAAAACGATTCGCTCCCGCGAATACCA
>JBBSHK010000632.1:0-2110 GCA_038253185.1 Anaerolineae bacterium
AAACATTCGTGCAGCATATAGCCGTACGCGAGCAGCGTGACATCATCACCCGCGCGGCGAAGTTCGGCGCGACCCAGCGGTAGAATAATTCCGTCGTCGGGTACTTCGCCTTTGATAGTGCGATACGTTTTCTTGTGCTCCAAAAAAAGTACGGGGTCAGGATCGCGAATCGCCGCGCGCAAGAGTCCCGCCGCATCGTATGGCGTCGAAGGCGCGAGGATTTTTAATCCGGGCACGTGAGTGAAGAATGCCTCGATGCTTTGTGAATGATATATTGCGCCGTGAATGCCGCCGCCGTACGGGGTGCGAATCACGAGCGGACAACTGAATGTGCCGTTCGAGCGAAAACGCAGCTTCGCCGCTTCGTTCACAATCTGATCAAAGGCGGGATGAATAAAATCCGCGAATTGAATTTCCGCAATCGGCAGCATCCCAACCGCCGCCGCGCCAATCGCAATGCCGACGATTGATAATTCCGCCAGCGGCGTATCGATGACGCGCTCGGGACCGAATTGCTCCAGCAGTCCGTGCGTGGTACGAAACACGCCGCCGCTCTGACCGACATCTTCGCCCATCAAAATAATACGCTCGTCGCGTTCCATCTCAGCGCGCAGCGTATCGTGAATCGCTTCGACAACAGTCTTGGTCGGCATGGCGGCTTTACTCCACAGAGACACAGACCTTTGGCGCGGAGAAAATTATTAAACTCTGTGTTCTCCGTGTCACTGTGGTGAAAAACTTTCAGCATAAGTAAATTTGTACAGGTCTTGCGCCAATGGATCGGGGCACGACTCGGCATAGCTCACAGCGTCGTCTAGCCACGAATCAATTTCGGATTTCAATTCTCGCTCGCGCGTATCGTCCAAAATATTTTCCGCGCGCAACTGTTCGCGGAAACGAACCAGTGGATCATTCAGACGCGCGGCTTGTACTTCCTCGCGCGTGCGATACAATTTATCGTCGTCGTTCGAGGTGTGCGGCAAAAAGCGATACACCTTGATCTCGACGAGCGTGGGACCATTCCCGCCGCGTGCGTTCTCAATTGCTTCGCGCGCGCACGCGTACACCGCGCGCACATCGCTGCCATTAACCACCACGCCGCGGAATCCGTATCCCGCCGCGCGGTCCGCGACATTCTCAATTGCCATCTGCAATTTTTGCGGCGTCGAAATCGCATAGCTGTTGTTCTCGACGCAAAAGATAATCGGCAGCTTGTGAATGGCGGCGAAATTCATAGCTTCGTGCACGTCGCCCTTGCTGCTCGACCCTTCGCCAAAGCCGCACCATGTCACGGAATTTTCGCGACGCAACTTGGACGCGAGCGCGATGCCCACCGCGTGCGTGACGTGATTCGGCTGCGGACTGGATACCGAAAAAATCTTGCGTGAGGCGTAACCCCAATGCGCGTACATTTGTCGTCCGCCGCTCATTGGGTCAGTCGCTTTGCCGAGCAGATGACAAATGACTTCGCGCGGCGTAACCCCGTACACCAAGAGCGCGGCGAGATCGCGATAGTGCGGCACCAGCCAATCGCGCGCGGGATCAAGCGCGAAGGCAAAACCCGCCGCGGCGCCTTCGTGCCCCGCGCAGGGTACCGCGAAATGCGCGCGCCCTTGTCGATTAAGTTGCCACATGCGCTCATCGAGTGAACGCGCGAGCAGCATGGTGCGGTAAAGTTCGAGAGGATTGGGAGCCATGATTTATGACCGACAGAGGACGAAAGATGGAAGATATTGCTCCTTCGTCATTCGCCCTCCGTCGTATTCATCCCCAAACCGGATCGCGTTTTTCCGCGTACGCGCGTTTCGCTTCGACGTGGTCGGGCGAGGTCTGCGCGACCTCTTGCAATTCAAAATAGCGCGCCCGCGCGTCGTCATAATTCATATCAAACGTTTCGTTAAGGAGGAATTTAGACAGACGCATCGCTTTTGAATTATTGCAGAGATACTGCTCGACGATTTTTTCGAGTTCCGTTTCAAAATTTTGTAACGGGATGATGTGATCGACCAAGCCTATCTGGTACGCCTCTTGAACCGAAACATTCGCGCCGGAGAGAATGAGCCGCTTGGCGCGACCGAGACCGACATAACGCGCGAGGCGATAGGTTGAG
>JBBSHK010000633.1:0-2106 GCA_038253185.1 Anaerolineae bacterium
CCGCCGCGAACGGAATCAACGCCTCGAGCGCGGTGCCCAGCGCGACCGAGGCGCCATCCGGCACAAATTGCGCGATGGCTTCGCGCATCGACAAAAGTTTGGTCGCCATGCATTTACCACAATTCGCGAGTGTTGGCTACAGAGTTAATTGGTCTTGCCCGTCGCCCGTCACTTCACGCGCGCAGTTTGAAGCGTTGGATTTTGCCCGTCGCCGTTTTCGGCAGCTCGGCAACAAATTCGATCCAGCGCGGGCGTTTGTATTCCGCCATTTTTTCGCGACAGTGATTCATCAACTCGCGCGCGAGCTCGTCGGACGCGCCATAGCCTTCTTTCAAAACAACGAAGGCTTGCGGCTTGATTAGATCCGCGCGGTCCGCTTTACCCACGACCGCGCATTCGAGCACCGCAGGATGACTGAGCAGCGCGCTCTCGACCTCGACCGGCGACACCCAGATACCGCCGACCTTCAGCATATCGTCCGAGCGACCCGCGTGCCAATAGTAGCCATCCTCGTCCACAAAATACTTGTCGCCGGTGAAAAGCCATTCGCCGAGAAACGTCTGGCGACTGCGCTCGTACTGATGCAAATAAAACAGCGCGGCGGTTTCACCTTTTACGAGCAGGTTGCCCACTTCGCCTTGCGCCACCGACGCGCCATTCTCATCCACAATTTTTACTTCATAACCCGCGACGGGTTTGCCGCTACTGCCGGGGCGAATGTCGCCGGGGCGATTGGAAATAAAGATGTGATAATTTTCCGTCGAGCCGATGCCGTCGATAATGTCCACGCCGGTCTTTTCTTTCCACGCGTGCCAGATCGGCGCGGGCAGCGATTCGCCTGCCGAGACGCACAGGCGCAGCGACGACAAATCGTACTTGGTGTTGAAATCTTCGACCGCGAGCAGCGCGGCATAGCCCGTCGGCGCGTTGTAATGAATCGTCGGCTTGAAGCGCGCAATGGTTTCGAGCACGTTGGTCGAAATGCGCGGCGGTCCCGCCAGCAATACAATAGTCGCGCCGACGTACCACGGAAAAATTAAATTGCCGCCCGTGCCGAAGGTGAAAAATAATTTCGCGGTGGCGAAGGTGCGGTCGTCCTCACTCAAGCCGAGCGTGTCCACACCCCACAATTGTGACGTGAGTGGATAATCCTTGTGCGCGTGATAAATCCCTTTCGGTTCGCCGGTTGTGCCGCTGGAATAATTCAGCGTACAAAAATCGTCGCGGTGCGTGGGCGCGGCGGCGAGTTCTTTCGATTCCGCGCCAATCCATTCCGAGTACAAAATCGTATTCGGATTCGGCGCGGCGGCTGATTCGCCGCCGACGACGATAACGTACTGCACCGTGTCCAATTCCGCGCGAACTTTTTCGAGTGCAGGCAAGAGCGCGGCGTGGACGATCAAGACGCGCGCGCGGCAGTCGCGCAGCATAAAGGCGTACTCTGTCGGAGTAAGCAGCGTGTTCATACTTACCGCGATCGCGCCGACTTTGACCGCGCCGAAAAATGCCGCGACCCACTCGGCGCAGTCAAGGCACAAGATCGCGACCGCCTCGCCAGAACGCACGTCGAGTTGCTTGAGCGCGTTACCCACCTGATTGACCTCATCCGCCATTTCCTGAAAGCTGCACTCGCGCGCGCGAGTGTACAACGCGACTTTGTTCGCGCGCGACGCGAGATTCCGTTCCAGAATATCGACCATATTGTACTGACGCGGAAGATCGGCTGCTTGCATTGTGCCTCCTTTAATAGCTTCCCATTCTCGTTCGGACTGCCCACAGCTCCTCAAAAAAGCGCGGACGCACCTGCCGCTCCTCGAACACGCGATTCTTTTGTTGAATCGTAATGCCCGCCGTCTCGAACAGGTATTCCGGTCCGAGAAAGCCCGTGCCGGATTTCGCGCCGATCATCTTTTCAACCATCGTCACGTGATTAAAACGCCAGCGGCGAAAAAATTCGTCGAAATCGAGCAGCACCTCGCCCAGCAGCGCGAGATCACCGTTCGGATTGGGCGCATTCGACGGCGTGAAAATATCGTCGAGGCGGGTGACGCCGCGCGCCAGAACGGCTTGATAAAAAGCTTCGGGCAAAGTCGGTAGCGTGAGGCG
>JBBSHK010000634.1:0-2104 GCA_038253185.1 Anaerolineae bacterium
GATGTCGTCGAGCGAAAATTCATCTTGCTGTCCTTCAAGGTCGAGCGCGACGAAATGCACCCGGCGATCGCTACGCGCCCGCGCCGCCATCAACAACTCGCGATCGATCGCCATCGGCAGCACAAAGCCCTGATTGTAATCGGTGTGCTCGCCAATCAGATTCACGCGACCCGGCGCGCGGATGACGTGCGCTGGCGGCGTGCCATAGAGCCGTTGAAATTAATTTACAATCTGATCGAGTGATGACATGCAAAGGCGTACTGAAAATCAAACGGCGACCATCGCCCCCGATGATCGTCCGCGCGCGCCCACCGCGCGCGGGAGCATTATACTGGTGTTCATAGAAATTAAAAACGACGGTGGGTTGCACCGTCGAACCTGCCGCAGCGCGCGTTCGCCCGCGCGGGGCATCAATCACTCGCGCAGTCCCTCGAACAAATCGCGTTCAGTTTGGCGTCCGCCATTCACAAAGCTCAACGCGCGATAAAAACCCTGCAAGCCCCACAAGCCGCGATGATGCTCTTCGGACAAATCTTCGAGCAGCGCGCGATAGGTTGCCTTTTGCGAGGCGTGGCAGGCGACGGCTTGCTGGGTCGTGCGCCAATAATTTTCGGTATTGATCCACGTCGTGATCGCCCAGTCCTGCCAGCTTACGACGCGTCGCTCCACCCCGTCTATATTCATCACCAGATCGCCAAAGACAGACTGGTACGCGACCATCTCAGAATCCGTCCACACCTTAAAATAAAATTTTGACACGCGATGCGCGGCGAGTTCAGCGGAACACTGATAATTTGTGTCCGCCGCCGCCACGATAGCGGCGGTCGTAAATTGCGAGATCGCGACGTGGTCGGGATGACCGTACGCGCCGTCGGGACTAAAGGTGATCACGACCTGCGGCTTGACGCGACGAATCTGCGCGACGATTTTCGCAATCGCCTCCGCCGCATTCGCCTGATCCAACTCGCCGTCGAGGTAATCCAGAAAATTCACTTGGCGAATGCCGAGCACGCGCGCCGCCGCGAGCAATTCCGCTTCGCGAATTTTGCCAAAGGCTTGGAGTCCGGGGAAATCAGCGAGCGTGCCGCGCCAGCCGCGTTCGCCGCGCGTCGCCGTCACCAAGTAGGTCTCGACGCCCTCTACGGCGTACTTGGCAAGCGTTCCCCCCACACCGAGCGATTCGTCGTCGGGGTGCGCGAACATGCACATCAATCTGAGTGGTTCATCCATCGCGATTTGTCCAGATCATTTGCGCGCTGGCTTTATCTTTGCGCGCTTGCTCGACGATTTTTTCTTTAGCGGATTTTTGCTCGCCCTCGCCGCCGCGCGCGTCGCTTTCTCTCGGGGCAAAGTAGCCAGCGCTGCGCGGAGAAAAGTCTCGCGTAAAGCCGGGTCGTCAACAGTCGCCTCGATACTTGCGATGACTTGGCGCGCCGCCGCGAATTCGCCTTGTGCTTGCTCAGGTCGCTTTAACTGCAAGTGCAAATTCCCCAGGGCGCGGTGTATCTCCCAGAGCAGCGGCAGCTCGCCAAGGTTTTGTGCCATGCGTTTAGCCTCCTCCAAGAGTGGCTCTGCCTCACGGGCGCGCTTGAGTGCGAGCAGCGCTTCACCTTTCCATCGCCACAAGTGCGGAATGGGCTGTCCTTTTGTACTGCCCGGAGCCGAGTCGATGAGTTGATCGATCAAGCGCAGCGCGATCTCCGGCTCAGCTTGCGCCAGCGCGAGGTGCGCCCAAGCCAATGCCATTCGCCGCTCTTGCACATTGCGCGGGCGATGTTCACGCGCCATCTCCGCTTTGAGAATGGATTCGGCACGAGTCCAGTCATTCTTAAAAATATGCGCCTCCGCCAGAATACTCGCAATCGAGCCAATCCACCACGCGGAACCAACCGCTCGCGCCAAGCCCATCCCTTTTTCGAGAAGCGGTATCGCCGAGTCCGCATCGAACATTGCCGTATAAATTTTGCCCAAGGTGAAATAGGAAGCTGCCAGCCATTGTTGATGACTGGTTTCGGTCGCGATTCGCAATGCTTGGTGCGCGTGCGCGAGCGCGTCGCTGATTCTGCCAAAATGGAGCAGCGCCCAGCCAAAAGCAAATTGAGCA
>JBBSHK010000635.1:0-2103 GCA_038253185.1 Anaerolineae bacterium
AAAACTTTTGAGCTGAATGATTTGAGCGCGGCGCTCGTCACCCTCTCCAACATTTCCGGTCCCATCACCGTCGAGGCATGGGACGACTCGGCGGGAAGTGGAAACGAGCAACCGCGCGTCTGGATTCGCGCGGTGAAATCGAGCAGTTCGCCACGCGCCTTTGAGCGCACGCGCACCGAGCTGACACAAGACGGAGACCAGATTCGCGCCGAGACGATTGTGGATGACACCGCGCCGTCGGGCTGGCCCGATCTTTTGCGCCGCGACGAAGCGGCGAAGGTTGAGTACACTGTGCGTGTGCCCGCCGCGTGCGCGGTGAGCGCCGAGGACGTGAATGGTTCGATCGCGATGAGCGGACTGGAAAAGAAAACTAAAGCCCAGTCCGTAAACGGAGCGGTCTTGTTGAAACGACTGAAAGGCGCGATGGAGGCGAGCACCACCAACGGCAGAATTTCGGCGGAAAACATTTCCGGCGCGGCGCACTTTAGCGCGGTGAATGGCTCGATTGATTTCGACGGCGCGCAATTGCAAACATTGGACGCGCATACAGTCAGCGGCAGTATCCGCGCCGCCTTGACAATCGATCCCTCCGGGCAGTACACTTTCAAAAGCACCAACGGCAGTTGCGAATTGATCATTCCGAGCGCGAGTCGCTGCGACATCGAGATGGAAGGAATCAATGGGCGCGCCGAATGCACCGTGCCGAATACAAAAGTGAACGCGCAGCGTGGTCCCGCCTTTTTGCGCTGGTCGGCAAAGCTGAATGGCGGCGGCGCACCGATTCGTTTCAAGACCGTCAACGGCAGTCTGCGCGTGTTGCCGTCGGACGAATCGGTTTCTGAAGCCGAACCGCCAGTGAACGGCGCGCCGCAACCGGACCGCGGCGATGAAAGTCGCGTGATGGAAATATTGCGCGCGGTCGAGCGCGGCGAAATGAGTGTCGACGACGCGCTCGAGAAAATTTAATTTATGGTTGGACAGGCGATCCAGCAATCGATTGTAAATTTTAGCGGACTCCGTCCCTTCGACGCCTCGCGCGATATGGATGGCGTCGCGCGACTGCTCGAACAGGCATTTCGCGAGGACCTCGGATTTTTTCGCGCGATGTCTCGCGTGCCTTTGCTGCGCCAGTTGGGGATGTTCATTTGGGCGGCGAGCTTGACTCCCGCGTTGTCCGATTCATTCGTCGGTTTTGTGTGGGAGGAAAATCGGCGCATCGTGGGGAATGTGACCCTCACCCCGGACGATATGCGACGGCGTCACTGGATGATCAGCAATGTCGCGGTGGACGAAAAATTCCGGCGGCGCGGCATCGCGCGACAATTGATGGAGGCGGCGATTGACGAAGCGCAGCGTCACCGCGCGAGTTGGTTGATTCTCAACGTGCGTCCACATAACGCGAGCGCGCTCGAGCTGTACAACAATCTCGGATTTGAAGCGATCGATACGGAAATGAATTATGTTCAACGGCGCGCGGCCACGCCGGACACGCCGCTGCGTTTGCGTGCCTTGAAAGGCGCAGAGCGTCGCGCCGCGTTCGAGCTGGCGCGCGCCGGCATGAGCGAGAAATTGAAAATGTTTCGTCCGCTGCGAATGAGCGAATTTGGAGTACATTTTGAAGACCGCCTTGCCGAGCGCGTGCTGGATACATTTATCGGACAGTCCACCGAGCGTTGGGGCTACTTCGAGGAAGGACAACTGCGCGCGACCGTATCCTTGCACGCGCAGCGCTTCGGCTCGCCGCACACGCTCGACCTTCGCGTCGCGCCGCACGCGCGCGGGCGACTCGAAGAAGGACTGGTCGCGTTTGCGCTGAGGCGGCTGGCGCAATTCCCGCGCCGCGAAATTTCGACGCGCGTGCTGACGAGTCACGGCGAATTGGTGGAGGCGCTCGGACGCGAGGGGTTTATCCCGACGCGCGGGTTGAGATTGATGGCGCTGGAAATGAAATGAATGGACAATGGAAAACCCCACTCACTGGTGTGCTTTTATAATTTGGCAATGTGCATTGTCCATTGGTAATCGAAAGGGAGCGATTTATGGCAACACCCGACGAACGAATGCAGATTTTGAAAATGATCGAGGCGAAACAGATCACGGCAG
>JBBSHK010000636.1:0-2089 GCA_038253185.1 Anaerolineae bacterium
GGGTTTCCAGTTGCATCGCTCCCGCGAGCGCGAACTCCGGGTCTTTGAGTCCGCTGCCGGTCAACACGCACACGATTTTTTCACCGCGCGCAATTTTCGATTCACGCGCGTATTTCAAGATTCCCGCGATGGGCGTCGCCGATGCTGGTTCTACGTACACGCCTTCACGCCGCGCCAGGAACGCGTGCGCCGCGCGGATTTCGTCATCGCTCACCGCGTCGATCACGCCGCCCGATTCGTCACGCGCGCGGATCGCGCCATTCCAACTCGCTGGCTTGCCAATCTTGATCGCCGACGCAATCGTGTGCGGATGCTCGACCGGCTCACCGCGCACGAGTGGCGCCGCGCCTTCCGCTTGAAAGCCCCACATTCTAGGGAGCTTGCCGCGCCTACTCGGCGGGGGGGATTGAGAGGAGTCCTTGATGTATTCCTTAAACCCTTTCCAGTACGCGGTGATGTTGCCGGCGTTGCCGACGGGCAGCGCGAGAATATCCGGCGCCGCGTCCAGTTCTTCGATGATTTCAAATGCAGCGGTCTTTTGTCCTTCGAGCCGGTACGGATTGACAGAGTTCACCAGCGCGAGATTGAATTTTTCCGACAGCTCGCGCGTCAGTTCCAGCGCGCGGTCGAAATTTCCGTCGATTTGCAAAATACGCGCACCATAAACAATTGCCTGACTCAACTTACCGCGCGCAATTTGTCCCGATGGAATCACCACCGCGCAGATGAGACCGGCGCGCGCGGCGTAAGCTGCCGCGCTCGCGGCGGTGTTGCCGGTCGAGGCGCAGATCACCACACGCGCGTCCGCCTCCAGCGCTTTCGCCATCGCTACGACCATCCCGCGATCTTTGAACGAGCCGGTTGGATTGCAGCCCTCAAGTTTCAAAAAAATTTCCGCGCGTGTTTCTTGCGACAGCGCGGGTGCGTACACGAGCGGCGTGTCGCCTTCGCCGAGCGAGAGTTCCGGCGTGCGCGCAGTGACGGGCAAGTATTCGCGATAGTGCAAGAGAACGCCGCGGTGAGACATAGTGTTAAGGGTTAAGGGCAGAGGGATGAAGGATGAAGGATGAAAGACGAATCGCCAAACGTGGCGCGATCATTCACCGGCTGATTCCGACGACTCACTTACTACGGCGGACTCGAATCGAATGTCAACGGAGTTGGCGTAACTCAGCGTCGCGCCGATCCGCCAATTTTTTTCTTCGGGTTGGCGGATGTGAATCCACAAGCGGTCTTTGCCTTTCTTTTTCGCCTTGCTCAGTCGTCCATAAATTCGTAAACCGTTGAAGGTCCCAATCAACTCGCCGGATATTTTCGATCCCATAAAACACAACTCCTCGTATCAGGGATGAAGTATGAAACTTTATCCACACAATAATTAAAGCACACTCGCTCCCAACAGTCACTTTCGAGTGAGCACCTAATCACGCGTGACTAGAAATTGCGCAATCAAACGAACACCAATGATTGCCAACACAAGCCAGATCGCGATGATGACGGCGGCGGCGACACGATTGATCGGTTTGCCCTGTTGCATCACCTCGCGCGATTTCGCCTGGCACTCTGCCAATACATCGGGAGGAATCATTTTCATCGCGGCGGCGACGCCCAACGGAACGAGTATGAGATCGTCGAGATAGCCCAGCACAGGAATAAAATCGGGAATCAAATCGATCGGACTAAAGGCGTACCCGACGACCAGCGCGGCAAAAACCCGCGCGTACAGTGGCACACGCGGATCCTTGTAAGCGAGATAAATCGCATAGACCTGAATCTTGAGTTCGCGTGCACGCGCTTTCCAGGTCGCGACAAATTGCTTCACACCGGTTCCATTGCTTTCGGCAATTCCGAACTGCGCCCAAGCGGCATTCTGCGATTCTCCTCTACACAGGATTTCAGAAGAGCGTCTCGATGACGGCAGCTGTCAAGTCGCAAACAATGTGCCGAGCCAGCCAAGCCAATCACGATTTCAAAGTAGGATGTGAAGCTTGCATCGCTTTTAGAATTTGTGGATAGACCGAGAGGAACGCCGCCACGACCTCCGGGTCAAAATGAAAATTGGCGCTGTTCACAATTTCGTCGCGCGCCA
>JBBSHK010000637.1:0-2086 GCA_038253185.1 Anaerolineae bacterium
CCCGCTCGTCGTTTATATTTTTCTGATCATCGCGTTCCGCATTGTCGGCAAACGCGAGCTCGGCTCGATGACTCCGTTCGACCTGATCATCTTACTAACGGTTTCGAATGTGTTGCAGAACGCGATGATCGGTCCTGACAATTCGCTCACGGGAGGGATCATCGGCGCAATGACGATGTTCGCCGCGAATACTCTGTTTGCCGAATTGAACTTTCGCTATCGTTGGTTCGAAAGATTGATTCAAGGTCACGCCACCGTTTTGATTGAGAACGGGAAAATTATTCAAAAGAATCTTGACCATGAGCTCTTGACACAAGAGGACCTGCGACACGCGCTGCTCAAAAATCAAATCGACCCCGATACGGACCTGCCAACCATTCGCCGCGCGGAACTGGAATCGGATGGTTCGATTACGATCACGCGCACCGGATTCCAGTCTGATCAATTGATCCAGCGACGGCGCGGCAAGACGAAGAAGGAAGATTAGGAAAGTTACGCAATGTGCAACTTATTCGCGTTTTCAACTGTCATTTCGAGGAGCGCAGTCTGCGACGAGAAATCTCAGCGTGAGGCGCATCGAGATTTCTCACTTTGTTCGAAATGACAAAAAGGGTTGCACATTGGGTGGAAAGTTGTTAGTTATTCGTCGTTAGCACCAAATGCCTGATTGAATTCCGCCGCGGTTTCTACTAGTCGCTCTCCGCCGACCGCTAACGGCTTACAATAACTTTTCCTGTTTGCCATCGCGCGGGTGCTCGACCGCCGCACGGATGAAATCGCGAAAGAGTGGATGTGGTCGCTCGGGACGCGACTTGAACTCGGGATGAAATTGGCTGCCGAGCATATACGGATGGTCGCGCAATTCCGCAATCTCGACCAAGTTCCCGTCAGGGGATTGTCCGCTGTAAATCATTCCCACATTCGCCAGCATATCGCGGTAAGCGTTGTTGAATTCAAAGCGATGGCGATGGCGCTCACTGACCAACTCTGTCCCGTACGCGTCCGCCGCTTTCGTGCCCGGCTCCAGACGACACGGATACGCGCCGAGCCGCATCGTGCCGCCGAGGTCGGCGATGCTGCGCTGTTCGGACATCAAGTCAATGATCGGATGGTGGGTGGAAGGATTGAATTCGGTGGAGTTGGGCTCGTCGCTCTCCAATGCCTCGCGCGCCAGTTCGATGCACATCACCTGCATTCCTAAACACAGTCCGAGATAAGGCACCTTGTGCACGCGCGCATATTTCGCGGCGAGAATTTTCCCCTCGATGCCGCGGTCGCCGAACCCGCCGGGCACGACGATCCCATCCGCCTGCGTGAGTCGTTCAAAGCCGCGGTCTTTTTCCAAATCTTCTGAAAGAATCCAGTCCACCGCCACATCGCGGGCGTAATACAACGCGGCGTGAATCAGCGATTCACGCACGCTGATGTAGGCGTCCGGCAATTCAACATATTTTCCGATCACCGCGATGCGTAGTTGCTCTTTGGGTCTATTGAGACGCGCGACCAAGTCGAGCCAGCTTGAGAGGTCGGCGGTGCGCCCGTGCAATCCCAAACGCTCGGCGATGTATTCGCCCAGTCCCGCTTCTTCGAGCATCAACGGCACTTGATAAATCGTCGATGCAGTCGTGAGTGGCACGACCGCGCGTTTTTCCACATCCGTAAAGAGTGAAATTTTTTCGCGCAGTCCCGGCTGGAGGGGATAATCGCTGCGGAGAATGATCGCATCGGGCTGAATGCCGATGGCGCGCAAGTCGCGCACGCTGTGCTGCGTCGGCTTGGTCTTGAGTTCGCCGGTCGAGCCAATGTGCGGCACGAGCGTGACGTGAATGTACATCGCATTGTCGGGACCGACATCGCGGCGCATCTGGCGAATCGCTTCGAGAAAGGGTTGACCTTCGATGTCGCCCACGGTGCCGCCCACTTCGACCAGCAACACCTCCGCGGCGGATTGTTTCGCGGCGAGCGCGATGCGGCGTTTGATTTCGTTGGTGATGTGCGGAACGACTTGTACCGTGCCGCCGAGAAAATCGCCGCGCCGTTCCTTGGCGATGACTTCGGAATACACCTGACCGGTGGTGACATTCGA
>JBBSHK010000638.1:0-2084 GCA_038253185.1 Anaerolineae bacterium
AAGACTTTCTAACCTCGAACTTCTAACCCCCAGTTTTTTAGTACCAATAAAATGTCCAGGGCGTGCTGGGGCTGCTTACAAAGGTCGCCGCAGCGGCGCAGGTCGAGGGGTTCGGGTTCGTGGTCTGCACCGTACGCACCTGCCAGTGGAAAGCGCGATCGGTCGGCAATGCCTCGTCATAATAATTCGGGAATTGGATCGAGCCTTGCTGAGTCCAGCCGCACCAGGTAAACAGCGCGCCAGCCCGGTCCACGAAATCGACCTGCACGCGGTACCACTGATTCGCCGCGAGCGGGACCGAAGATCGGAACGCGAGGTCGATGATCCTTTTCGCGCCAATAATTTTTTCGCCGTCGGTGGGTGAGATCAGCACCGGAGGCGGAACCGCGGCGACGGTGGGAGCGAGGGTCGAGGTCACGGGCAACGGCGTGGGCGGAGCTGTCGCCGTAACACGCGTTGCCGCCGCCGTCGGCGTGTTCGTGGGGACGCTGGGCGCGCTGGGCGATTTGAGCAACCCCAACGTCGCGGGCGGGATGGCTGGAGCGACGGTTGCAGTTTCACCCGTCGTCGCCGTCGGCGCGGCGGTAGCCGTCACATAGATCAGGACGGCGCGCTCGGTCGTTGGCGTCGGCGTCGGCACGAGGAAACTCGCGCGTGCGGATAGCGTCGAAAAGAGAGGCGGGTACACCAACACGCACGCGACGAGCGCACAAATGGCTCCCGCCATGGCTCCTAACAGATGAATCCGCTTGATATAAAAACCTCTTGGATCATGTTTGCAATTGGGGCACGACACCGCGTCGGCGGGAACGCGCCTGCCGCAAGACTTGCAGCGAATTCTTTCTTCGTGGGTCGATTGCCCCGCGCCGCACGCGGCACAAGTGGTTGACGTCACGGGATTGCGCTTGCCGCAATTGGGACAGCGTACGCTGATGGCGCTCACGAACTAGGATTGTAAATGAATCGAGCCGAAGTTCCAAATCTTCGGCTCGACCTCGAGCTTGCGCGAACATTTGCTTGCGAAAGTTCCTAAAAGCACCTAACAAAATGAATTTGCACGGACAGAAACCTCGCTCGCTGCGAATATGCTGCTGTTTGGATAGGTGCTTTAAGGCGCGAACGGCGACTTGCCGGAGAGCGCGCGGGTCACGTCCGAATAGGAAACAAAGAGGATGAAGGCAATCAGTACCATGATGCCGATGAGATGTACGATGCCCTCTTTACGCGGGTCGAGCTTGCGCCCGCCGCGAAAGATTTCGACGAGGACGAATGCAAGTCGCCCACCATCCAGACCGGGGATCGGCAGCAGGTTGAAAATTGCGAGGTTCAAGCTGAGCACACCCAGCATACTGATGATGAATGGCAGCCCCCCGCTCGGCGTTCCCTCCGAAATGATTTGACCGATGCGTACGGGTCCTGCGACCCCGCTATCATTGCCGCGTCCGAAACTCGTCACGATATTTTCGAGCGCACGCGGCACCGAGGCGATAGCAGAACCCATCTGGCTCGCGGCTTCGCCAAATGCTTCCGGCGCGGTCAAGTGAAACGAGAGACCGAGGTCCGCTTGCTCATCGCTCACATTCTCAGGAAGCTTGAGTTTCATCGCGGGCAGTGGCTGCCCCTCACGCACCGCTTGAACAAGCAGCGTGGTACTCACTTTGGAATTCACTTTAATGTACTTGGTGAGTTCGTCTTCCGTGCGCGTCCGCAGACTAAAGCCGCCGCCCGCGGGCACCAAATCGAAATCGCCAACTTTGACCAGCCCGTCGCCGGGACGTAGTCCGATTTGATCGGCGAGTGAGCCGGGCGCGACGTGTGTGATTTTTACGCCAAGCTGCAAATTGATCAAAACGCCGACCGCGCACTTGACCGTCCCACTCGGATGAGGCGTGAGCCGCAACGAAAGCGTCTGCGCGCCCGCGCGCGGGTCGGGCCGTTCGACGCCTAGATCGACTTCGCGATCACAATTGGCGACAAGCTGATTGACCATCGCTTCGCGATTATTCTTTACACTCACACCATTGACTGACGCAATCGTATCGCCCACGCGCAGGTCTGCTTTCGCCGCGGGCGAGTCGGGGAGA
>JBBSHK010000639.1:0-2084 GCA_038253185.1 Anaerolineae bacterium
CATCGGCGCGTGGACGGTGGTGATGGTGCTCGATCTCGCCGCGCTGATTTTTGGCGTGAAGGGTTTGGGCTTGGCGAGTGGCATCACGCTCGCGGCAGGGGTCGTCGCCGCGCTCGGCGCCATCATCACCGGATTCATGGACTGGATGGATGTGGACCCGCCGGAATTGGCGATCGGCATCACCCACGCGACCATCAACATTCTCGCCACAATATTTTTCGCGATTTCATTTTACTTGCGCTTGAACGACAATTGGGATATTGAACCGACGTACTTTATTCTCGCGGCAATCGGTTACGGGCTGGTTACGGCGGGCGGTTATCTCGGCGGATCGTTGGTGTATCGTCTGGGCACGATGATCAATCGCGACGCGCACTTTGGCGGCGGGCACGGCTCGTCGCTGAAGGATTTTACACCGGTGATCGCGTTTAACGATCTTCAGGAAAACAAACCGCGTCGCGTCGAATTCAAGGGCGAACCGATTATGGTTGTGCGGCAGGGACAACGCGTGTATGCGCTGTGCGCGGTCTGCTCGCATTACGGCGGACCACTCGAAAAAGGCAAGGTCGAAAACGGCACGATCGAATGCCCCTGGCATTACAGCAAGTTCGCGCTCGACACGGGTAAGGTCAAGCGCGGACCCGCGACCGCTCCCGTTCCATATTATGAAACGAATGTGAAAGATGGTCAGGTGTTGGTCAAGTTTGTAAAATAATTGCAGGCGTCTAATGCTGAATAGATCCCAGAGTGAATGACTGCTTGGAAGTCTGAGCAGATGAGCTTATGACCGCGCGAAAAATTTTACTTTTTGCTGTTGCGCTGCTGACGCTCATACTCTGCCTCGCCGTCGGCACGGGCTATTACTTACTTCAGAATGTACGCGGCGGGCTGAGTCAGCCGACGCTGGTTATTTCGGAGCAACCCTCCGAGCCAACCATTGCGCGCGCGGACGAGACGCGCACCGCCACGATTCCTACACTCGCCGCGACATCGACTCCGCCGGTCAGTAATTCCACACTCGATCAATTATTGAGCATCGACATTCCGCGCAATGATCCGTTGCAACTCGTCACGCGCTTGAAGAAAAATTCCGGCGCGCTGCCGACTGCGCTCGCACCGACTGCTTACCGTGTCGGCGATCGCTTGTCCTTCTGGGTCACGCGCGATATCACCGGCACGTACGAATTGATTACGGCGACGCTGCGTTATGCGACACCCCACGCGTACCTGTGGCTGGAGAATAGTTCGCTCGTCGGCGGAGGCGCAGGCGTTAGCGACCAGGGACTCAAAAGCGCGGGCGATACCTTTGAAAATAAAATTTATCCGACCAACCGCAAATTTTTGGGCAGTGAGCCGAATCCGGGCGTTGACGGCGATCCCCACGTGTTCATTTTGAACACGCACTTCAACGGCGGCGTCATTGGCTACTTTTCCTCCGCCGATGAATTTCCGACTTATGTCAATCGCTACTCGAATCAGCATGAGATGATTTATTTGAACCTGCCCGCGATTCGTCCCGGGACCGAAGGGTACGCCTCGACGCTCGCGCACGAGTTCGCGCACATGATCCATTGGAATCAAAATAAACGCGAAGGCTCGTGGATTACCGAGGGCTTTGGCGACCTCGCGATCCAGTTGAACGGATACAGCACCGGTCATGTCAGCTCGTTCACCGAGAACCCGGACTTGCAACTGAACGCGTGGGCGGCGACGAGCGCCTCAGTCCCGCACTATGGCGCGGCGTACCTGTTTCTTTCCTACGCGCTGAATCGCTTTGGCGCTGAATTTTTGCACGACTTGATCGCGTCGAGCACACACGATATTTTTTCGATGCAAAGGGCGCTGGACAAGGATGCGTCCGGATTAAAGTTTGACGATGTGTTTGCGGATTGGGTCGTTGCGAATTTTATTAATGAACATTCACTCGGCGCGCGCTATTCGTATCTCAACGAGCCGCTTTCAATTCGTCCAACACTCGGCTACACCAAGTATCCCGCGAACGGCGATGACGAGGTACATCAATTTGGCACGGACTATATTCAGTTCGAAACGGGCGGTCGCAATCTCACCTTTACGTTCGATGG
>JBBSHK010000640.1:0-2084 GCA_038253185.1 Anaerolineae bacterium
ATATTCAGGACACACCGGCAGCCCCAACCACACCTCGGAGCACCGACGGCATCACTTTCGGGCAATCGCCCGACAGCCACGCCACACCGGTTCACCTGCCATCCGCCGAATCGTCGAGCGACGCGGCGATTCATCCACCCACCGTTCCCTCCGCGGACTCATCGGCTGATACTCCCGCGCACTTGCCGACGACCATCGGCACTTCCGAGACCCCAACCACATCAAGCGAAACCATTTCCACAAGCGCCGCGACGAGCACACCGGCAACGCCTCCCGCAGACACCAGCATCGCCTACATCGTGCAGCAAGGCGAGACGCTGTGGGGCATCGCCAAAAAATTCGGCACGACGGTTGACGCTCTGGTCAAAGCCAATAGCATTTCCAATCGGAATCGGATCCGCGCCGGGCAAAAGTTAATCATCCCGCGCTGAAGAAAAAAGGCAAAAGCAGAATGCATTGCTTTCGCCAAGTCTCATCTCCGGACACAGCGCGAATAAAAAGCGGGGCGACCTTTGTGGTCGCCCCGCTGCACTTCTCAACAATTATCCGCCTTCAGCTGCTCTTATCCGCGTCCAACATCCTCAATTCAAATTTTCTACAATCGCCGCGATGCCCTGCCCGCCGCCGATGCACATCGAGGCAACCCCGTAACGCAGATTGCGGCGGCGCAACTCGTACAAGATCGTCAGTGTGAGACGCGCGCCCGTCGCCGCGAGCGGATGCCCAATTGCAATCGCGCCGCCATTCACATTCAACTTGTCAAGGTCGATGCCCAGTTCGCGGACTACGGCGAGAGTTTGCGCGGCGAATGCTTCGTTGATCTCGATCAAGTCAATGGCTTCCAGTTTAAGCCGCGCGCGCTGCAAGGCGATGCGAATTGCGGGCGCGGGTCCGATGCCCATATAGTCCGGGTCAACACCGGCGGTGCCCCAACTCACGAGTCTGCCCAATGGTTGCAGCCCCCGCTCGTTCGCCTTTTCGCGTGTGGTGACGACCACCATTGCCGCGCCATCCACGATCCCCGACGCGTTGCCTGCTGTGACCGTGCCGTCTTTTTTAAACCTCGCGGGAAGCTTCCCCAACGCTTCGATCGTGGTGTCCGGTCGCATATGCTCATCGCGCGCGAATTCGACCGCGTTTCCCTTTTTATCTTTGACCGGAGTAACGACGAGCTCTTCTTGCATCCGTCCGCGCGTCCACGCCTCTTGCGCGCGCTGCTGGCTCAACCGCGCGAAATGGTCCTGATCCTCCCGCGTGATCTCGTAGCGCGCCGCGAGATTCTCTGCCGTGATCGCCATCGGCGTGTTGTGGTACGAATCGGTCAGCGCCGCCCACAATGAATCTTGAAAATTCAAGCCGGTGCCCAGTGCCGCACCCCACCGCGCTTCGTAGTTGGTCAACGGCGCGCGGCTCATCGATTCCGTCCCACCCGCGAGAACAAAATCCGCTTCGCCGCAGAGAATCATGCGCGCGCCGGTGATGATCGCCTCTTGTCCCGAACCGCACAGACGATTGAGCGTGAGTGCAGGTTTCTCTTGCGGCACACCGGCTTTCAGCGCGACGTGACGCGAGATATACGCCGCGTCAATACTCGACGGTACCACATTTCCAACAATCACATGGTCGATCCATTGCGGCTCTACACGCGCCCGCGCCATCGCGCCTCGGGCAGCCACCACACCCAAATCGGTCGCATTCAAATCTTTGAGCGATCCGCCGAACGCGCCAAAGCCGCTGCGCACTCCGTCGACGATCACGATTCCATCATTCATGAATTTTCTCCTCATCTGCATTATACGCCGCGCGGCGCGCGCGTCAAAGCTCCGCGAACGTCACAAGCGTTTTGCCCTCTCGTTAGCATTGAGGCCAACACACCACAAGGAGGCAACGATGGATAGCCCGGCGAGTAATCAGGTCTATAATTTGATTTCGATGCTCGACAACAAGCTCGAAGCACTGGCAGCTTATGACAAGTACGAGAAGGATATGAAAGGCGCGCAGAAAACTTTGTTGGAGCAAATTCGCGACGACGACAAACGCCATGCCGAATTGCTGCTGCGCGAATTGGAAAATCTGGCGCGCAC
>JBBSHK010000641.1:0-2078 GCA_038253185.1 Anaerolineae bacterium
GGAAATCTTCGGCTGGTCGCGACCAAAGCCGCGACGGCTCTCGACCCCAAGCGCGCGCCCGCAATCGCCCGAAGCATTCTTTTCGGATCTCGCCGAGGGCGATCACGTGGTGCATATCGATCACGGCGTCGGTATTTTTCGCGGATTGCAAAAAATGGACCTCGGCGGTCCCGAGCGCGAATATTTGTTGATCGAATACGCGCATGGCGACCGCCTCTACGTGCCGGTGCATCAAATCGACCGCCTGAGCCGTTACGTCGCGCCCGGCGGACACGCGCCTACGTTGCAGCGACTCGGCACCGCGGAATGGAGCCAGATCAAAGAGCGCACGCGCAAAGCAGTCGAGGATATTGCGCGCGAACTTTTGGAATTGTACGCCGCGCGCGAAGTTGTGAGCGGTCACGCCTATTCGCAAGACACGACGTGGCAGCACGAATTCGAAGCGGCATTCCCGTACGTCGAGACGGAAGACCAATTGCAAGCCATCGAGCAAGTGAAAGAAGATATGCAGCGCGACCGCCCGATGGACCGACTCATCGTCGGTGACGTCGGTTACGGCAAAACGGAGGTCGCGCTGCGCGCTTCGTTCAAAGCCGTGATGGATGGCAAGCAGGTCGCGATTCTCGTGCCGACGACGGTGCTGGCTCAACAGCATTTCAACAGTTTCAAGGAACGACTTGCGCCGTTTCCGATCACGGTCGAGATGCTTTCACGTTTTCGTTCGGACAAAGAGCAGGACGAAATTGTAAAAAAGATTTCGGCGGGCAGCGTCGACATTGTGATTGGCACGCATCGTCTGCTGTCGAAGGATGTCCAGTTCAAAGACCTCGGGCTGTTGATTGTGGACGAAGAGCAGCGCTTTGGCGTCACGCACAAGGAACGTTTGAAACAATTGCGCCAGCAGGTGGATGTGCTCACACTCACTGCGACGCCAATTCCGCGTACGCTTTATCTGAGTCTCAGCGGCGCGCGGGATATGAGCACGATTGAAACTCCGCCCGAAGAGCGTCAGCCCATTCGCACTTATGTCAGCGGTTACGATGAACGGCTGGTGCGCGATGTGATCTTGCGCGAATTGGATCGCGGCGGGCAAATATTTTTTGTGCACAACCGCGTGCGCGGCATCGGCATCGTCGCGGACCAATTGCGCAAACTGGTGCCGGAGGCGCGCATCGCCATTGGGCACGGGCAGATGGTGGAAGAGCAACTCGAAGCGGTGATGGCGGATTTTTCCGCGGGCAAGTACGATGTGCTCGTGTGCACGACCATTATCGAAAGCGGAATTGACATCCCGAACGCGAACACGATCTTGATAAACAACGCGGATAAATTCGGACTCGCGCAGTTGTATCAATTGCGCGGGCGCGTCGGTCGTAGCGCGGCGCGGGCGTACGCCTACTTTATGTACGACAAACGGCAGCAATTGTCGCCCGAAGCGCGGGCGCGTTTGCAAACGATTGCCGAATCGTCGGAACTTGGCGCGGGTTTTCAAATCGCGATGCGTGATCTGGAAATTCGCGGCGCGGGCGAAGTGCTCGGCGCGCGGCAGAGCGGTCATATCGCCGCGGTCGGATTTGATCTCTACTGCCGCTTGCTGGCACACGCCATAGAAGAGCAGCGCGCGAAAAATGGCGCGGATGGGAAAAACGGAACTGATGGAATCGGAGGGATTGCCGGCGCGCCGTCCCCGGCGACGGAGCTTTTGACCGCCACGAAAATTGAGCTGCCCATCCCCGCGCAGATCCCTGAAGATTATGTGAGTGATCCATCGCTGCGTCTGCGATTGTATCGGCGACTCGCGGATGTGACCACGCCCGCGCAGATTGAAGAGATGACGCGAGAATTTCAAGACCGCTTTGGCGCGCCACCGGAGCCAATCAAAAATTTGTTGTATTTGCTGCGACTCAAGCTCGCGGCGCGCGCGGCGCAGGTTGCCGCCATTTTGATGGAAGAGGACCGGGTGCTCGTGCGCTTTCGCGAAGAGAATGCCGCGCGCACGGCAGAGTTGACACAGCGCTTTGCAACACGCGTGCGCGTGTCGCGCGACCGCGCGTGGTTGGCAGGACCGGAGAGCGACC
>JBBSHK010000642.1:0-2075 GCA_038253185.1 Anaerolineae bacterium
CGAGCACCTCGCCCATCTCCGCGTCATCTGCGCGCAATTCGAGAAACGGACCATCCGGCTCGTCGGACAGTGAAACGCGACCTTGACGAATCGCGTGCAAGATCGCAAACTCGCTCGCAGCTTCGGACAGCTTTACCCACGTCGTCGGCGTGCCGGGCGCGCGCGGCGGCTGTTCCAATTCACTCACGCGATGGTAATCGCTGCCGCCGATCGCGACAATGCGTTTTCCCCGCGCCAACCGCTCGCTCCAAAAATCGAGCGACATCTGATTCATCACGTACCACGGTCCATTCCACACTTCGATGGCGTGATAGCCGCGCGCGTGTTCAAATTCCCACGGTGGACCGAAGGGCTTGGGATGATTGCAAGCGGTAACCGCGCCGCGCTCGACCGCAAAGTGAATCGCCGCGTTCATCTGCTCGACATTCTGCACGCGAAAATCCACCCAATCGCCGATGCCCCACACATTCAGATGTCCCTGGAAGGTCGTGACCTCGACGCCGCGAATCAAGATGATACCGGAATCGTGCATGGTTGCGAGTTCGCGCTGCGTGCTGATCGTGTTGTGATCGGTGATTGCCAAAAAGTCGAGACCGCGCGAGCGCGCGAGTTTTATCACATCGCTGACACCGCTGTCCCCGTCGCTGTGAAGCGTGTGACAATGTAGCTCGCCGCGCAGCCACGACCGGTTGCGCGGCTGAAGCGCTGATGCCGGCAGATTCGCAATCGGAGTTGGAAATTCCAAAGTGGATCGATGATTCGTTTCTGTCGTAATCGTGATTGCCACGCGATAGGAACAACCATCTGACGCGATTTTGTACAAGCCGAGCAGTACATTCCACTGTCCCGGCGGCAATGGACCCGCGAGATAGCCGGGCGTCGCTTCAGTCTCGCTAATGATAAAGCCAGCGCGCTCGCTGCCGCTCCAGCCGCGAAAGCCCGCGTTCAAAAATTCAATCCCGCGCGCGTCGAAGACGCCGAGGTCAATCGTATTGCCGCCGCTCAGAAATGGATCGGAGCCAATCCGATGGCTGTAGCTGTATTCGACTTCAAGCCGCGTCGCTCCCTCCGGCATTTCGAATGGCAAATGCACATACGTCGTTTCTTGCTGCGGCAAAAAGTTCCCCTCCAGCACCAGCGTTCGTTCAGTCATAGCAGACCTTTTGTATCGCGCAAGCTCCCTCGCGCGCAGAGCGAGAGCATTATAGTTCCAACACCGCGTCGCTTCAAGCTACAAGCCACGCCAATCTAAATGTATTTTCAATCGCGCATGCGTTATAATGCCAGAGCAATTTACAAGTCTTGGCGGGAGCAGATGATGAATTATCGACGATTGGGCAGAACCGGACTCAAGCTCAGCGAACTCTCGCTCGGCGCGTGGGTTACGTACGGTGGGCAGGTGGGCGAACAGGTGGCGGAAGATTGTATGCGCACGGCGTACGACGCGGGCGTGAATTTTTTCGATAACGCGCAATCGTACGCGGGCGGCAATGCCGAAACGGTGATGGGCAAGGTGCTGCAAAAAATGAATTGGCGGCGCGAGTCGTATGTCATCTCGACCAAATTTTATTGGGGGCTGAATGAAGGACCGAATGAGAAGAATACGCTCAACCGCAAATACTTGATGCAAGCCATCGACGGCTCGTTACAACGCTTGCAGCTCGATTACGTGGACTTGATCTTTTGTCATCGTGATGACCCGGACACTCCGGTCGAAGAAATCGTGTGGGCAATGCACGATATTATTTCTCAAGGTAAAGCATTGTACTGGGGCACGTCCGAGTGGAGCGCGGCGCGAATTGTGGAGGCGCACGCGGTCGCGGAGAAGCATCATTTGCACAAGCCGCAAATGGAACAGCCCCAGTACAATATGCTCGTGCGCGAACGCTTTGAAAAAGAATATGAACCGGTGTTCCGTGATATTGGTTATGGCACGACCGTGTGGAGTCCGCTCGCCTCGGGCTTGCTCACCGGCAAGTACAATAATGGTATCCCGCCGGGTAGCCGCGTCTCGCTCAAAGGAATGGAATGGCTCAAGGACGCGGTGATCACGCCCGAACGTATCGATAAGGTCA
>JBBSHK010000643.1:0-2070 GCA_038253185.1 Anaerolineae bacterium
AGCGCGGCGCGCAAATCCGCGACCGTGCTATTGTCGAGTGGACGCAGCAAGATGCCGTAGAACACGCGGATCATACACACCGCGCGATTGCCGCGCGAAAACAAATCGACCGCAAGCGAGGCATAACCTTCACTTGCAAAGCGGTGCGCGATGTCGCGGATGTTGTCGTTCAATCCAAACGCTTCGTGAATAATAACCACGCCGGGAAAAGGTCCTTCGCCTGCGGGCAGCACGCGGTATGCGTCGAACGAACCCGCGGAGGGATTCGCGTGATGTATCTTGACATTTTCTGCGCGCTCGATTATTCGTTCAATCATCCTTCATCCTTCCGCCTTTATCCTTCACTCCGCCGGCTGCATCGCGGGCGCAGGCGTCTCGGCGGAAAAATCGACATCGCGGCGGAATTGGCTCATATAAAGATCATAATAAAAACCGCGCGCGCGCAACAGTTCTTCATGATTGCCGCGCTCGATGATCTGCCCATCTTTCAAGACGAGCACCTGATCAGCATTGCGAATCGTGCTGAGACGGTGCGCGATGACGAACGAGGTTCTGCCCGATGCACCCTCACGCGGCGTACTTGTACTTTGACTTGCTTCTGATCGGCGTGACGGCGCATCGCCGCGCAAAAGTTCCTCCAGTGCGGATTGAATCAGGCGCTCGGTGCGCGTGTCCACCGACGAGGTGGCTTCGTCAAGTATCATAATGCGCGGATTCGCCAACGCCGCGCGCGCAATCGCCAGCAATTGCCGTTGACCGAGGCTGATGCCGGTGCCGCGTTCGCCGAGCACCGTCTTGTACCTTTCCGGCAAGCGTTCTATAAAAGTATCCGCCCGCGCGAGTTTCGCCGCGGCAATCACTTGCTCGTCGCTCGCCTCCGGTTTTCCGTAGCGAATATTTTCCATCACCGTTTCGCTAAAGAGGAACGGGTCTTGCAGCACGATGCCGATTTGCGCGCGCAAACTTGCGGCGGTCACCTCGCGCACGTCCATACCGTCAATCGTCACCGCGCCCGCCGTCACGTCGTAGAAACGCGGGATGAGATTGACGATGGTGGTTTTGCCCGCGCCGGTCGGTCCGACAATCGCGACGGTTTGCCCCGGCTCGGCGACGAGATTCACATCGCGCAGCACCGGTTGCCCCGGCTCGTATTCCGCGTAAACGTGATCGAACACGACGCGTCCTTGAATCGGCGGCATCACCCGCGCGTTCGGTTTGTCCACCAGATCGGGCTGCGTGTCGAGCAGACCAAAGATGCGCTCGCCGCCCGCGATCGCGCTCTGCACATTCGTCCACAAGACCGAGATTTGCGAAATCGGTTGATTGAAACGCTGCGTGTACGCGATGAACGCGACGATCAAGCCGAGCGACATCGTCGTCCCAAACAAGTCGGTGCCGTTCAACAAAATCAATCCACCGACGCCCGCGACAATCGCGATAGAAACATAACCGAAGGCTTCGAGTGTTGGCGATAGCGCGCTGGTGTACGCCACCGCGCGAATGCTGGCGTCACGCGACGCCGCGTTCGATTCGCTGAACTCTTGAATGTTTTCATCTTCGCGGCTGAATGCCTGCGCCTCGCGCACCGACGAGAGTCGCTCCTGCAAGTTCGCGTTCACGTCGCCGACGCGCGTACGGACTTGACGGTACGCTTTGCGCGCCTGATCCGAAAACCAACGCGTGGCGATGAACATCAGCGGCACAATCGCCAGACTGATCAGCGCGTACGCCGGACTCTTGGAAATCATATTGTACGCGATCCACAAGATCAGCAATGAGCCTTGTGTAACCACCAGCAGCGGAAATTGAATCGCCTGCTGAATGGTATCGGCATCGTTGGTGATGCGGCTCATCACATCGCCCGCTTCGTGCTTGGTGAAATAACCCAGCGACAGACGATGAATGTGCTCGAACACTTCGACACGCATCGCCCGTAAAACATTTTGCCCTGCATAGGTCATTAGATAAAATTGCAGACCCGTGATCACCGAAGACCCCACCATCAACGCGACAATGAGCAGAATCAAACCGCCCAGTCCGGCGATGTAATCCGCGTTCGTCGCGTTCACC
>JBBSHK010000644.1:0-2065 GCA_038253185.1 Anaerolineae bacterium
AATCGGCGGAGGAGGCGCTGTGGTGGCGCGATCTGTTTCAAGCCATTGCGCGGGCGAAGGGTTGGCAGCCCGATTCCATCAAATGTATGGCGCTGGTCGAATCACACCCGCTCGCGTTCCAGATGGATGAATTTCTCTACAACCTGCGCGACCACATTCTCGGATTGAATCTCGGGCGCTGGGATTATATGGCATCGCTGATTCATTTCAATCTGCACGATCCGAATTGGGTGCTGCCCGACCGCAACACAATTCCATTCAACGTCGCGTTTTTCCAAAATTTGCGCGAGTTGCTGCCGGAGATTTGTCATCGGCGCGGCGCGCTGGCGATTGGCGGAATGACCGCGCTCTATCCGAGCCGCGATGATCCTGAACTGAACGGGCGTGCGCTCACCGTCCTCGAAAAAGACAAAAAGAATGAAGCCGACGCGCGGATGGACGGCGCGTGGACCGGACATCCCGATCAAAACGAAATCGCCGTCGCGCAATTTCCGTATCCCAATCAGCTTGACGCGCGCCGCGAAAACTCCGAGCGTTATCCCGACCTCCGACCTGTACCAAAAGGCGTTGGTCGTCGCACCGTTGCCGGCACGCGCGCCGCGGTGCGGACGGTGATTCGCTATCGCAACGGCGTATTGAACGGCAAGGGCGCAAGTCTGCTCGACGGTTATATGGAAGACCTCGCGACCGACCGGATTTATCGCCTGATGATCGCGCAGCGGATGAAGCACAATGAAAAAGTCACATTTGTGGACGACGAAGGTCGCGCCATTCCACACACGTCAGAGTTCATCAAGCGGATGTTCGACGAAGAACTCGACCGTATTCTCGATGAGCTTCCGCCGGAAACGGATGGCACGGTCGCGGAAAAATATCGCCACGCGCGACAGATCAGCGAAGAGCTGATTGTCAGCGGCAAGTTTGATCCGGTGTGAATCAACAGAAAACAAAAAACGCTGCTCGAAATTGAGCAGCGTTTTTCTATAAACCTAATCCAGCGCGCCGACCTCGCGCAAATATTGTTCCATCCGTTTTACAAATTTTTCCGCGTCGGCGACGATTTGCTTGGCGGATGCGCGATTCAGTTTCTTATATTCGGTAGAATAATCGGCTTCAAGTCTTAAATCCAAAGCTCGGTTGAAAATTTCAGCGTACTCTGGTTCGACGCGCCCTTCCTTCACAAAGAATTCGCCAAACGCCGACTTGACGACCAGGTGCTTGGCGCGCACCACATCGAGAACAAACAAGCACGCCGTTGCCAAGTAAAAGACGGTGTAGTATGCGCGATTTGCTGCGCCTTCAATGTATCCGCGTTCAATATCTGTATTGGCGGCATCCAGCGCATCGTGAGCCTTCGGCAAAAAATGCTGAATCTGAATCTTTTTGTTCTTGTCCACGTTTTCGACGCTTCCATTTACTTCCAGTGGTACGCGCGAATATTTCCCGACGCGAGGATATAGACTGTAGCCCTCGTTGCGGATGTTGCGGTAGATAGGAGCGCGCAGTTTTTGCATCGTGCGAAAGTTCTCTTCGTCCACTGCCACCGCACCCATTATCACACCGTACTTTAAGGCGACAGCCTCTTCTTCAGCAGAAATCTGCTCTTTCAGGTCCGCGCCGTCGGCTTGAACACAGTCATCAAGTCAATATCCGATTCCGCGTCGAAATCGCCGCGCACTTTGGAGCCGAAGAGAATCACGCGGACGAGATGGTCGCGATATTTCTCGCGCAGCCGAGTGATCAACTCCTCCAGCGCGGCGCGCTCTTTTGGAGTGAGGTGTGCCAAAGCATTGCGTCTCATAATTGTGACTGTGCGAATTATACAATACAACGCCACGCCGATAACAAAATAAAACAGTCCAACGATTGCTGGACGGTTTTTGTTTCCCTGTTTCCCTGCTACCGAATTTCCGATCTAGTAATCGGGCATCGGCGGAGCCGCCATCGCCTTTTCCTTCTCGGGCATATCGGTCACCAACGCTTCAGTCGTGAACGCCTCGTCTGATGGAGGGGCGCCACGTCCACCCATCCACGTTGTATCCGGGCGGCGTCGGCACCGTGCCCA